>JBKGZJ010000076.1:0-10897 GCA_046545635.1 Thiohalophilus sp.
CGACCGCCACGGTGCTGCCGGCCAGGCTGCCCTTGAGAAAAGTTCTACGTTGCATATGTTTTTCCTCCTATATAGGTAATGATCTTCTCGCAAGATTCGGGCCAGAAATTAAACCAGTGCAAAAACAACGAGATAGCTGATTTGACCCGCCAGGGAAGAGGTCCGGATCATGCAATATGCACGACCTGATTGCAGAATCGTCGCGCAATGGCTGTGTGCCGGACGGATGCGGTTACTCGTGGGCGATTGCCTTGTCGGTGAACAGATAGTCTTTCAGTTCGTCATTGAGCTTGCTGTCGCGCCGGCGGATCCACTCCAGCAGCATGGCGGCATGTTCTTTTTCCTCGTCACGATTGTGTTTGAGAATCGCGCACAGCTCGTCGTCCTTGCAGGCATCCATGCGCTGGTTGTACCAGTCGACCGCCTCGAGTTCTTCCATCAGCGAGACAATGGCGCGATGCATATCCCGGGTCTGGTCCGAGAGTTCTTCAATCGCTTCGTGAAAACCTTCGTTTGCCATTTATAAAATTCCTCGTAGCCTGGTTGGATATCATCGCTGCACGTTACTGCAAATCGGTATGGCACGTCACGCCCGAAAATGCCGATTTTATCAATGATAATCCCTGGCTAAACGATCCGGATACCAGTATATCTGTGAGCACAGCTCGCGATGCCGGACTGGTCGGGTATCCGGGATCGCTGTTCAGCGGGATAACAACAGCAATACTCCGGCGGCGATGGCACCAAGGTCTAAAAGCTTGCGCAGATCGCCCAGGTTTACGAAGGCCGACAGGCCGGTCAAAATCAGCCAGGCGGCCAGAACGATCGTTCCAACATGGCGTGGTAACAGCATAGGTTTCTCCCGATGAGGTTTGAAGATAAATTATAGCGCTGCAGAACCGATTAAAAACCGAACGAGTCGGATATTCTGAACACTCGTTTAGCGAAAAATGAATCTGTGACCGGGTTGAAGATCAAGCCGCTCCCGGGTGCCGGCAGGCAATTCGAGCACGTATTTGACCGGCCGGGCGGTCCGATAGATGGGACATGGCGACTCGGGACAGGGTGGCACGTGAGTGTCGGCGCGCACAAAAGCCCGGTTTTCGTCGAAATAGAGAATATCGATGGGGAAACGGACATTTTTGTTCCAGAAGCGGGTCGTCCGGGGTGTGGCGTAGATGAACAGCATGCCGGTGCCCGCCGGCAGGCGATCCCGGTGCATGAGTCCGCGCCGCTTCTCCTCGCGGCTGATCGCCAGCTCAACCTGAAAGTGTTCACCGGCGAGGACGATCTCTGCTGATTCAGCATCATGGCCGGCCGACAGCGCCAGAAGCGAGGCCAGAACCAGGAGTGTGGCACCGCAACCGGCTAATCTGCGGCGGCGCCGGCCGGACGTCCGATCGGGCAAAGGCTGAGTTCGGAACAGGGCGTGTCGACACGTTCCCGCCTGGCGCCGCATCAGGGCGAGGTGGCCTTGCCGAACAGATAACGCAGGCGGGTCGGGCCGCCGACAAATTCCCGTTCGACCCAGGCCAGATGCAGATGGCCGTGGTCATCCAGGGTCACAGAGGGATGATTCTGGATCGCGCTGCCGCTGGCGCCGGGCACCGACAGATCATCACTCCATTGCCCGTCGCGGTACCAGCTGAGCATAATATTGGTCTGATCGTCGCGGTCGTCGTCCCAGGCCACGACCAGCCGGCCGCCGGGGGTGCCGGCGACGCTCGGGTGCCACTGCTGGGCGACGCCGCCGAACGGATCCTGGACTTTCTGGTTGGGGCCGAACAGCGCGTCGCCGTCAGCCGGGTAATGGCTGGCGTAAATGTCATAGCCTTCGCGAAAGTCACGCTTGTCGGCCCAGGCGGCGAGCAGATGTTGTTTGCCATAGGCATCCATGGCAACCCGCGTCACACCGTGGCCCTCGCCGTAGGGCGGGCGCGGGCCCGGCAACGGTTCGCTGATGCGCTGCGGCTTGTCGAAGCGGCAGCGGCCGCTCTGGCGGTTCTCCGCCGCCATGATAATGGTGTGGCCATGGCGGCGATCTTCCCAGGCGACCACGGTGCGCTCGGGCAGTTTGCTGACAGTGGGATAGAGCTGGGCCTGCCTGAGCGGTTCGGGATCCACGCCACAGGGCTCGCCGGCCTGCAGGGTCAGTCCGTCCGCCTCGAATTGCTGCAGAAAGATCCGCCGATGGCGGCTGTCCGGATCGGCCGCCGCGTAGACCAGCAGCAGCCTGTCGCCGTCGGCGGTGAGACTGGCCTGGCCGGCCTGTTTGGCGTCCAGGGTCAGAACGGGGCCGAGTTGTTTGCCGTCACCGAGGCGCAGATGGACGCGCTCCGCTTCTTCCCAGGCGATGGCGAAGCGCTTGCCCTCCAGCGCGGTCAGTGAAGGTTCGTAGGCCTCGTCTTCGCCGCTGATTCGCACGGCCTGGCTGAAGGCGTCGCCATCGCGGGGTTTGTGTGCCAGATAGATCGCCGGGGTCTCTTTACGGTTATCTTCCCAGCTGATCGCCACGCTGTCGCCGGCGACAGCGATGTTGCGCCGCCCCGCCGATTCCAGATGATGGAAGATCCCTTCGCCCTGCACTTCAGTGACCGCCACCGGTTTGCCAAACTCCCAGGGCTGGGCGGCAGCGGGCGTGGCCAGCGCGTAAGCGGCGAGCAGCAGGACGAACGAGGTCAGCCGCAACATCATGACGGGTTCCCGGTTTTGGTCTGGATTTCCTCGTGGGCATTGAGCAGATCCTCGATCCGCTGTACGCCAACCAGGCGTTTCAGCGGCTTGCCCTGCGGTGTCATGAAGGTGAATACCGGGGTGACAAACGCGTCGTAACGGGTGCCGACTTCATGTTCGGTGATGCGCTCGCCACTGGGCAGTTGCAGGCGCTTGCCGCTTTCCGAGTCGACATAGGCCAGCACATAGTTGTCGGTGTAGAGTTGACGAATCTTGTCATCGGAAAACGCTTCCTTGTTGGTCTTCTCGCAATAGCCGCAACCGTAGCGGCCGAAGTAAACGAACAGGGTCTTGTTCTGCTCGCGGGCCTCGGCCATGGCCTCGTCGAAGCTGTGGAAGGGATAGCCTTCGGGCGCCTCGGCCCAGGCCGACGGGATCCACAGTACGGAGATTAAAAGGAAAACAAAACGTTGCATGGCGGCTCCTGATCTCGGACGACATTTATTATTAGTGAGTAATCCTGGCGCAAAATTCAGGCCAAAATATAAAATTCAATAAAACAGTAACATAGCGCTGTATGGCCAGTTAAAACAAGGGTGATGTCGTGCGATTTGCACGGTCCGATTGCGCAGCTAACGATGACCCCGGTACGTGATTCTAAATTAAAGGGATTTGCGCCGCCCTGTCCAGTGCCGGCAGGCGATGGCCAGATTGCTGTAACCGCGATGAGGGGAAAGCCCCGGGAGTTGATTGCGGCATTGTCTGGATTTATTGGCGCGGTTTGCGGGGCGGGGCACGATGGAGGGCGCGATCGGCGACGTCCAGCGCGGCTTCATGAAAGGTTTCCGACAGGGTCGGATGGGCGAACAGGGTCAGAGCCAGATCCTCGGCGCTGGTGGCGAAGGCGCGGGCGATCACCGCCTGGCCGATCAGCTCGGAAGCCTGTGGGCCGAGCATGTGTACGCCCAGAACCCGATCGGTGCGGGCGTCGGCCAGCACCCTGATCAGCCCGTCGGTGTCGCCGGCGGCGCGGGCCCGGCCGTTGGCGCTGAAGGGAAACTGGCCGAGCCGATAGTCGATGCCGGCGTCCTTGAGTTGTTGCTCGCTGCGCCCGGTCCAGGCGATCTCCGGATGGGAGTAGATCACCAGCGGAATATTGTCGTAATCCACCTCGGCAAAGTGCCCGGCAAGCTGTTCGGCCACGGCCACACCCTCTTCCATGCCCTTGTGCGCCAGCATGGGACCGGGGATGAGATCGCCGACAGCATAGACCTTCTCAAGATTGGTGCGATAATGATCGTCCACCTGCACAAAGCCGCGTGCGTCGGTGCTCAGGGTCAGATCGTCGGCGCACAACGTGTCGCTGTTGGGCCGCCGGCCCACCGCGACGATCAGCCGGTCGAATTCCAGACTCTGGCTGCCCTGGCCGTCGCGATAGTCCACCCTGACGCTTTCGCCGGTGTGAACCGCGTCGACATGGGTGCCCAGGCGAATGTCCAGACCCTGCTGGCCCAGAAGCTTGCGCGCCTGCTTGGCAATGGTCGTGTCGGCCTCGGGCAGGAAGGTTTCCTGCGCTTCGAGCACCACCACCTCGGCCCCCAGCCGTTGCCAGACACTGCCCAGCTCCAGGCCAATGACCCCGGCGCCGATGATCCCGAGGCGTTCGGGCACCGACTCGAAGGCCAGCGCGCCGGTCGAGTCGACGACCTGTTTACCGTCGAACGGGGCAAAGGGCAATTCAACCGGGCGCGAGCCGCTGGCCAGAATCACGTGTTCGGCGGTTAAGGTGGTGGCGTTGTCATCCTGGTCGATAACCTCCACCCGGTTATTCTGCTTCAGCGTCCCGCGGCCGGCATAAAAGGCGACTTTGTTGGCCTTGAACAGCGACTGGATGCCGCCGGTCAGATCCCGGACCACCTGCTGTTTGCGATGTTGCATGGCGGCCAGATCCAGTTCCAGCTGGCCGATCCGGATCCCGTGGGCGGCAAACTGCTGTTGCGCCTGCCGATAGTGATGCGAGGATTCCAGCAAGGCCTTGGAGGGAATGCAGCCGACATTCAGGCAGGTGCCGCCGGGCGAGGGCTTGCCCCGCTCGTCCAGATAGTCATCGATGCAGGCGACCTGCATGCCCAGCTGGGCGCAGCGAATCGCCGCGACATAACCGGCCGGGCCGGCACCGATCACGATGACATCATACTGTTCACTCATAAGACGATTCCTGTGACGGGGAGTGATTTACACATCCAGCAACATGCGCGCCGGATCCTCCACGCATTCCTTGACGGTGACCAGAAACTGCACCGCCTCGCGGCCGTCCACCAGACGGTGATCATAGGATAGCGCCACGTACATCATCGGCCGGATCACGATCTCATCTTCAACGACCACCGGTCGCTTTTCGATCTTGTGCATGCCGAGGATGGCGCTTTGCGGCGGATTGAGAATCGGCGTGGAGAGCAGCGAACCGAAGATACCGCCGTTGGTGATCGAAAATGTGCCGCCGGTGATCTCATCCAGCGACAGTTTGCCGCTTTGTGCCCGTTCGGCGTAGTCGGCGATCTGTTTTTCGATCTCGGCCATGCTCAGCGCATCGGCATCGCGCAGGATCGGGACCACGAGCCCGCGCGGTGAGCCGACCGCGATGCCGATGTCGTAAAAGCCGTGATAGACGATCTCCTCGCCGTCGATCGAGGCGTTGATCTCGGGGAAGCGTTGCAGTGCTTCCAGACACGCCTTGATGAAAAAGGACATAAAGCCAAGTTTGACACCGTGCTGTTTTTCAAACCGCTGTTTATAGCGGGCACGCAGATCCATCACCGGTTGCATGTCGATCTCGTTGAAGGTGGTGAGGATGGCCGCGGTTTGCTGGACCTCGACCAGCCGTTCGGCGATGCGCGCGCGCAGGCGGCTCATGGGGACCCGTTTTTGCGGGCGTTCCCCCGGCTCGGCCACGGGCATTGAGGGGGGCGTCGATTGCGCACTCTTTTGCACCCGGGGCTCACCTTTATCTTTGTCCAGGTAGGCCTGCACGTCCTCCTTGAGAATCCGGCCGTCCTTGCCGCTGCCGTTGATAAGGCTGGCATCCAGATCATGTTCGGCGATCAGCTTTTTCGCGGCCGGCGCGAGCCTGGGTTGCTCATCGGCTGTAGATTCGGTTCCGGACGGGGCGTCGGCTTTCGCCGGCGTCCCGGCAGATTCGCTGTCGGACCGGGGGACATCACCAGCCTGCATGCGGGCGATCACCTGTTCCGAGCTGACCGTGTCGCCAGGCTGGACGAGCAGGTCCCCCAGCACGCCGTCTTCGGGGGCGTTGACCTCGAACACCACCTTGTCGGTTTCGATCTCGGCCAGCAACTCATCCTGGCGAACGGTCTCGCCCGGTTGCTTGTGCCACTCGATCAACGTGCCTTCGGTGACCGATTCGGGAAACTGCGCGACCTTGATATCAATGGCCATGATCAAATCCTTTGTCGTTTATTATCAGGCGGGGTCGCCCAGCGCATCGGCGACCAGTTTTTCCTGTTGCTGTTGGTGCAAAGAGGGATAGCCGACCGCCGGGGCCGCCATCAGCGGACGACCGGCATACTGCAGGCCGAACTGTTCGCCGATCGCCCGGCGCAGGTGATGCTGGCTGGAATACCAGGCGCCCTGGTTCATGGGCTCGTCCTGGCACCAGATGTAATCCTGCACATTCGGATAGCGTTTGAGTGCCGCCTTCAGGGCTTTTTCCGGGAACGGGTAGAGCTGTTCGATGCGAATGATCGCCACATCCTCGCGTTGATCCTGCTGTCGGTGGTGATCGAGATCATAGTAGACCTTGCCACTGCAGAGAATCAGGCGTTTGACCCTGTCGTGCTGAGTAACCTGTTCATCGTCGATCACACGGTAGAATTTGCCGTGACTGAGATCACTCAACGGGCGCGAGGCTTCGGGCAGGCGCAGCAGGCTCTTGGGTGTCATGACGATCAACGGCCGGCGACAGTGGCGCAGCATCTGGCGGCGCAACAGATGAAAGATCTGCGCGGCATGGGTGGGCACACAGACCTGCATGTTGTGCTGGGCGCAGAGTTGCAGAAACCGCTCCAGTCGCGCCGAGGAGTGCTCCGGTCCCTGGCCTTCGTAACCGTGGGGCAAAAACAGGGTGATCCCGCTGAGGCGATTCCACTTCTGTTCGGCGGCGCTGATGAACTGATCGATCACCACCTGCGCGCCATTGGCAAAGTCGCCGAACTGGGCCTCCCAGATGACCAGGGTTCTGGGATCGGTGGTGGAATAGCCGTATTCAAAGGCCAGCACCGCCTCTTCCGAGAGCAGCGAGTTGATCACCAGGAAGTTGGCCTGCTGATCCGAGAGGTGGCGCAGGGGCACATAGCCCTCGCCATCGTGCTGGTTATAGAGCACGGCCTGGCGATGGAAAAAGGTGCCGCGACCGCTGTCCTCGCCGGAGAGCCGGATGGGATAACCTTCCTGTAACAGGCTGGCATAGGCCAGGGTTTCGGCAAAGCCCCAGTCCATCGCCAGTTCGCCGGCTGCCATGCGCCGGCGGTTGTCCATGATCTTTTCGACGGTGCGATGTAATTCAAAGCCATCGGGCAGACGATCCAGTTTTTCGTGCAAGGCTTGCAGGGTTTGCGGATCCACCGTGGTGTCGATGTCGCTGATACAGTCGCGGGTATGATAGGCGCTCCAGTCGGCACTGTAGGGGTAATCGGCCTGCTCGGGCGGGATCATCTCGTGGACCACCGGCCGGTTGTGTTCCAGCGCGTCGCGGTAGTCCGTGATCATTTGTTTGGCAGCGGCGGCATCGATCACGCCTTCCCCTTCGAGTCGTTGCTGATACCGCTCCCGGCAACTTTGTAATTTGTTGATGTGTTGGTACATCAGCGGCTGGGTGGCCATGGGCTCGTCGGCCTCGCTGTGCCCGTGACGGCGATAGCAGACCAGATCGATGATCACATCCTTGTGAAAGCGCATGCGGTAATCGAGCGCCAGCCGGGTGATAAACAGCACGGCCTCGGGATCGTCGCCGTTGACATGGAAAATGGGGGCATTGACCATTTTCGCCACGTCGGTGCAGTACAGGGTCGAGCGGGCTTCGTCCTGATTACTGGTGGTAAAGCCGATCTGATTATTAATGACAATATGCACGGTCCCCTTGGTGGAGAAGCCGCGCGACTGGGACATATTGAGGGTCTCCATCACCACGCCCTGCCCGGAAAAGGCGGCATCGCCGTGGATCAGCACCGGCACCACCTGGTTGCCGTCCCAGTCCTGGCGCCGATCCTGGCGGGCGCGCACCGAGCCCTCGACCACCGGATCGACGATCTCCAGATGCGAGGGATTGAACGCCAGCACCACATGCAGCAGGCCACCGGGGGTGTTGAGATTGGAGGAGAAGCCGAGATGGTATTTCACATCGCCGGTGCCGTTACCATTTTCCGGATGCACGCCCTCGAATTCGCGAAACAGTTCTTGCGTCGTTTTGCCCAGCACGTTGACCAGTACATTGAGGCGCCCGCGATGGGCCATGCCGATCGCCATCTCTTTGACACCGCTTTCGCCGCCATGCTGGATCAGCCGGTGCAGCATCGGGATCAGACTTTCGGCCCCTTCCAGGGAAAAGCGTTTTTGCCCCACGTATTTGTTGTGCAGGTATTTTTCCAGGGTTTCGGCCGCCGTCAGGCGGCTGAACAGATCGCGTTTCTGCGCCTCGGAGAGGTCGGCATGGCCGCGGGCGGATTCGAGATAGTGCTGAATCCAGCGTTTTTCCGCCGTGTCGACCAGGTGCATGTATTCGGAACCGAGCGAACCGCAGTAGGTGTTGACCAGAATGTTGATGATCTCGGTCAGTCGCGCCCGATCCGGGCCGACCAGTGAGCCGGTTTCAAATTCGGTATCCAGATCGGCATCGCTGAGTTCGTGATGGGCCAGCGTCAGCTCGGGGATTTCAGGTGCCTCGCGCAGGCCGAGCGGATCCAGATCCGCCAGCTGATGGCCGCGGAACCGATAGGCGTTGATCAGCTGCAGGACCTTGACCTGCTTGTGGATCAGGCTGACATCGATATCCGTCTGGCGGTGTGACGGGGTCAGATGGCGGAACTGGGCGCGGATCGCCGCGTGGGAGATGTCCCGGTCGATGCCATCCACTTTGGGCAGTTCACGGAACAGCGCCTGCCACTGGGGAGCTACCGAGTCCGGGTTCTGCAGATACTCTTCGTACAGTTGTTCGAGATAGCCCGCATTGGTGCCGGCAAATGCGGAACTTTGCCAGCGGGTTTTCAGGCTGTTTTCATCGGACATTCGCCGACATCCTTGTTATGGTTATTTGCAATTTCGACCTGCTGCAATATATCTCGTTCATACCTTTTATTTCGGCAGATTCAGCAGATTTTTCAAGTGGAAAAGTCGCTGAATTGGTATTTCAACAGTGCTGACAGAAAAACGACGTGAACACCGATAGACAGGGTCGCATACTACTGCTGATAGTCCGACAATACATCCGGTTTGGGATAAAGCGTGCTCATCAGGACGGATTTACCATCCGGTTGAACAAGGCGGCAATGTGATCGGGTCAGGGCACGCTGATGAGGGACACCACAGGAGTGCGCGATCAACGCCGTGCCGTAATGGATCTTGTCGACGAAATTTTTTACCTTGACGGCTTTCTCGTCCGGGTTCAGCCCTTTTTGCAGCCGGCGGTCATGGGTGGTGATGCCGGTCGGACAGGTGTTGCGATTGCATTTGAGGGCCTGGATGCAGCCCAGGGAAAACATGAAACCGCGTGCGGAATTGACAAAATCGGCGCCGCTGCACAACGCCCAGGCGACCCCGGAGGGGGTGATCAGTTTTCCCGAGGCGATCACCCGTATCCGATCGCTCAGGCCATAACGGGTCAGAATGTCGACGACGGTGGGCAGCGACTCCTTGATAGGCAGGCCGACGTCGTCCATCAACGGCATCGGCGCTGCGCCGGTGCCGCCATCGCAGCTGTCCAGCGTGATAAAATCCGGTGCATGTTCGATGCCGCGCCCGTGAATTTCGCGGCACAGTTGCGTCAGCCATTCATCCTCGCCCAGTACCAGTTTGAAGCCGGTTGGTTTGCCGGTCGCCTCACGCACCACATCGATAAAGTCCAGCAATTCACCGGTATTGCCGATCTCGAGATGGCGGTTGGGCGAGATGGAGTCCCGGCCGGGGAGAATGCCGCGGATGCGCGCAATTTCCGCGGTGACTTTTCCCCCCGGCAGGATCCCGCCCTTGCCGGGTTTGGCGCCCTGGCTCAGCTTGATTTCGAACATCTTGATCTGTGACGAGGCGGCAAGCTCGTGCAGCCGTTCAACATCGAATTGGCCTTCGGGATTGCGTACGCCATACTTGGCCGTGCCGATCTGGAACACCAGATCGCAACCGCCTTCCAGATGACAGGGCGCCAGTCCGCCCTCGCCGGTGTTCAGCCAGCAACCGGCCAGTTTGGCGCCACGTGACAGGGCGCGCACGGCGGGCTCGGACAGCGCGCCATAACTCATCGCCGAAATATTGATCAGGGACGTCGGTTCATAGGGGTGCGGGCAATACGGCCCGATAACCACCGGTGGCGGTTCGCTGGTATGTTCCACCAGGGTCGGGAAAGAGGTGTTCACAAACAGCGGTGTGCCGGTGGGTGTCAGGTTCTTGGTGGAGCCGAAGGCAACCGTATTGTCGGAACCGGCGGAGGATTTATACACCCATTCGCGTTCGGCACGATTGAACGGCATCTCCTCGCGATCCATGGCAAAAAAATACTGCCGAAAAAACTCACCCAGTGAACTGAACAGATAGCGAAACCGGCCGATGACCGGGTAATTTCGCCGAATCGCGTCTTTTTTCTGGGTAATATCCCGAATGAAGACAACGATGAGAGCCAGCACTACAAGACCGACAACGAAGATGAACAGGGTCGCCAGAAAGATCAGCGCCTGCATGGTGACATCAGACATTAAAGTCATGTTTGCTTCCTCTTGTTATCTGAACCCGGGTGGCTCGGAATACCGCGTGCTGCCTCTTGCGCTGGCCTGGAACCAGCATGCCAATCTTTCTGTTCTCTCCTTCTGTGGACTGTCATTTCAGGGCTCAGGTTAGACGCACGGGCATAAATAACCTTACAGGAATGAACAAAATCACGCTCTTTGTGTAAGGCGCATTGCTGTGAGACGACCAATATGTACGTTCGCTGTCACAGAAGGCG
>JBKGZJ010000077.1:0-10600 GCA_046545635.1 Thiohalophilus sp.
TGGCGTTGTTGTTTTTGCAGTTTCTTGCGAATGCGCTGGCGCTTGAGATCGGAGAGGTAGTCGACGAACAGCTTGCCCTCCAGATGGTCCATCTCGTGCTGGATGCAGACCGCCAGCAGACCTTCGGCTTCCATTTCCACGGGATTGCCGTCACGATCCTGCATCTTGACGCGAATATGCTCGGCCCGCTCCACGGGCTCATACACGCCCGGCACGGAGAGACAGCCTTCGTCGATCTGCTGGATACCGTCTTTTTCGAGGATTTCCGGGTTGATCAATACCAGCGGCTGGCTCCGGTCCTCGGAAACGTCGATGACAATCAGCCGCTGGTGGAAATCCACCTGGGTCGCCGCCAGACCGATGCCCGGCGCGGCGTACATGGTCTCGAACATGTCGTCGATCTGCCGGTGCAGGCGGTCATCGAACTGTTCCACCGGCTTCGCCTTGATACGCAGCCGGTCATCGGGATAATTCAAAATATTCAACATTGCCATATAATTTCGTGACGTTTCTCTAGTACAAGTATAGAAAAAGCTGCTAACATTATGATAGTACTGTGATACTACTGACTACAGACCTGTCGGATTCGGGCTTGTTCCCGGTGCCAGGTCAATTACACTCGAATAACAAGTGGCCTCTGACAGGGGAACCTCATGGTAGATAATAAACCGACTGGCCTGATTTTGACACGTTTCCTGTCGATTGTTTTGCTCAGCACGGGCCTGGTGGCCTGTGGTTCGACACCACCGGAGCCCGAGTCCGTTCCGGCATCTGAATCGACTCCGTATACGCTGGAAGAAGAGCCCGATGCCGAACCCGAAAAGCGGGTGTTTAAACCGGATCATCCGCAGCGCTACGTGGTCAAAAAAGGGGACACCCTGTGGGGTATCGCCGGCCGCTTCCTCAATGATCCCTGGTTATGGCCAAAGGTCTGGCATATCAACCCCGAGATCCGCAATCCGCACCTGATTTACCCCGGTGATGTGATCGTGCTTTATCACGACGCGAACGGCAAACCCTATCTGACCCTGGAAGGCAGCGCCGGAGTGACACCCGACGCGCCGCGGGACCTCGAGACCACCCGGCTGTCACCCCGCAAGCGCTACGAGTCGATCGAAAAGGCGATTCCAACCATCCGCCGTTCGGTCATCGCCCCCTTCCTGCAGCGCCCGCGGGTGATCGAGGAAGATGAACTGGATGATGCTCCCTATATCGTCTCCAGCTACGAAGGCCACCTGATCAGTGCGACGGATAACAAGATCTATGCCCGGGATATCCAGGACGAGAGCATCGGCCGCTATGACATAGTCCGTCCGGGACGGGTCTACGAGGACCCGGACACGGGTGAAACCCTCGGCTACGAGGTCCTGCGGCTGGCAGACGCGCGGGTGACCCGCGGCAAAACCGGGGACGATGACATCACCACCCTGAATATCGCGAATGCCAGGCAGGAAGTGCTCAACGGCGATCGCCTGTTGCCGGTTGAGGATCACGCCCTCGATTTTCATTTCTTCCCCCGGCCGCCTAAAGACGCGGTGAACGGGGAGATCATTGCCGTGCACAACGGCCTTTCCCAGATTGGTCAATATAATGTGGTGATTCTGAGCAAGGGCGCGCGCGATGGCCTGGAACCGGGCCATGTGCTGGCGATCTATCAGGACGGCGGCACCGCCCGGGATCCCGACAGCTGGTTCGGCTTCCATGTGGATCTGCCCGACGAGCGGGCCGGGATCCTGATGGTGTTCCGCACCTACGAGAAAGTCAGCTACGCCCTGGTTATGGAGGCCGAGCGCTCCCTGCATGTCAATGACAAGGTCAGCAATCCCTGAGAGGCCGTGAACGGCGGGCTGTTCAAATTCCCGTCAGGTGATACAATCCCGGTGACACAACCGAAGCGGCCCTGATGGCCGCTTTCGGGGGACCAAACGGACTTGGTCGGGATACACACTTATGGCTGAACGACAGGAATCATTGCGCCCCTGGCTGGTGCTTCACCGGGCCCCGCATGTCGGTCCCGCGACTTTTTACTCCCTGATAGAGCGTTTTGGCAGCCCCGGGAAGGTTCTCGGCGCCGGATCGGCGGCGTTGAACGCGGCCGGCCTGCGGGAGGAGACGGTGGCGGCATTGCACTCCCCGGACGAGGCCGCGATCGAGGCCGATCTGAGCTGGGCGGCGCAGCCCGAAGCCCATATCCTGACTCTGACGGATGCCCGCTATCCGGCCCGTTTGCGGGCGATTGCCGATCCCCCGCCGCTTTTATACGTGTATGGCGATCCCGACTGTCTTGGCTTGCCGCAACTGGCCATGGTCGGTACCCGCAACCCGACGCCGGCCGGTCGCGAGACGGCGCAGGAGTTTGCCCGCCACCTGGGCGGCATGGGATTGACCATCACCAGCGGCCTGGCGCTGGGTATCGATGCCGCCAGCCACCAGGGGGCCCTGGCGGGCGGCGGCTACAGCGTGGCGGTGGTCGGCACCGGCCTGGATCGGGTCTATCCGGCCCGCCATCGCCAGCTGGCTCACGAGATTGCCCGGCACGGCGCACTGGTGTCGGAATTCGGCCCCGGCACGCCGCCGCTGGCGGGTAATTTCCCGCGCCGCAACCGCATTATCAGCGGCCTGGCGGTGGGGGTGCTGGTGGTGGAGGCCGCGCGGCAGAGCGGGTCATTGATTACCGCCCGGCTGGCGCTGGAGCAGGGCCGTGAAGTATTCGCCGTGCCCGGCTCGATTCATAATCCGCAGGCCAGAGGCTGTCACCAGTTGCTGCGTCAGGGTGCCAAGCTGGTCGAAACAGCGCAGGATGTGCTCGAAGAGCTGGGCGAACTGGTGGGTTATCAAGTCACGGCGGATGCTCCGTCCGGCGAACAGATTGCCGGCGATCCGAAAAGTGAACTTGATGCCGAGTATCAAAAAGTGTTGGAGTGTATCGGTCACGAACCGACATCCGTGGACACAGTCGTAGAACGCAGTGGATTGACGGCCGATGCCGTTTGTTCCATGCTCTTGGTACTGGAATTGCAAGGCTATGTTGCCGCCACTACCGGTGGTCATTATTGCCAGACCTGTTAGAGGGGTAAAGAAATGAAAGAGAGTGTACTCGACGTATTGATGTATCTGTTTGAAAACTATATGAATGATGAAATAGAATTCGATACGGACGAGGAAACACTGCGCGTGGAACTGCAGGAAGCCGGTTTTCGCCAGGTCGAAATCACCCGCGCCTTTGAGTGGCTGGAAGGTCTGGTGGCGATGCAGGATGACCCGTCGATCTACAGTGGCAAAACCACCGGATCGATTCGCATCTACACCGCCGAAGAGTGCGAAAAACTGGACATCGAAGCCCGCGGCTTTTTGCTGTTTCTGGAGCAAACCGGCGTACTGGATCATTATACCCGTGAAATGGTTATCGACCGGGTCATGGCGCTGGGCGAAGATGAAATTGACCTGGAACAGCTCAAATGGGTCGTCCTGATGGTACTGTTTAATCAACCGGGCAGGGAAGCGGCATTTGCCTGGATGGAAGATCTGGTGTTCGACGAAATGCCCGGTATTCTGCATTGAGTTGGCAAAACAAAGCAGATTTAAACATAGTGCCCGCTGAACGCGGGCATTTGCTTTTATAAGAGTAACTTAACCTTATGGCAAAAAGTCTGGTTATCGTTGAGTCGCCCGCCAAGGCCAAGACGATCAAAAAATATCTTGGCAAGGATTATGAGGTCCTGGCTTCCTATGGTCATGTGCGCGATCTGTTGCCCAAGGAGGGTGCGGTCGATCCCGAACATGACTTTGCCATGAAGTATCAGCTGATCGAAAAGAACGAAAAGCATGTCGACGCGATCGTCAAATCGCTGAAAAAAGCCGACAACCTCTATCTGGCCACTGACCCGGATCGCGAGGGTGAAGCCATCTCCTGGCATCTGTACGAGATCCTCAAGGATCGGGGAGCACTCAAGGATAAACACGTCGGCCGCGTGGCGTTCAATGAAATCACCAAGCGCGCAGTGAATGACGCCGTCGAACATCCGCGGGAACTGTCCGACGATCTGATTCATGCCCAGCTGGCGCGTCGCGCGCTGGACTATCTGGTGGGCTTCAATCTCTCTCCGCTGTTATGGAAAAAAATCCGTCGCGGCCTGTCCGCCGGCCGGGTACAGAGCCCGGCCCTGCGTCTGATTGTCGAGCGCGAGATCGAGATCGAAAATTTCAAGCCCAAAGAGTACTGGAGCATGGATGCCGAGGTGGAGCAGGACAAGCAGGCGTTTACCGCCAAGCTGACCTATCTCGAGGGCAAGAAAGTCAGCCAGTTCACGATTAATAACGAGAAAAAGGCCAAAGAGGCCGAACAGACCCTGAGCAGCGCCGCCAACGGCAAGCTCACGGTCCACAAGGTCGAAAAGAAACAGCGCAAGCGTAACCCGGCGGCGCCGTTTACCACCTCGACCGTGCAACAGGAAGCGTCACGCAAACTCGGTTTTACCGCGCGCAAGACCATGAGCGTCGCCCAGCAGCTGTATGAAGGGATCGATCTTGGCGGCGAAACCGTGGGGCTGATCACCTACATGCGTACCGATTCGGTCAATCTGGCCGACGAGGCGCTGACCGAGATTCGCCAGTTTATTCAGGACAAGTATGGCGCCGACAACCTGCCCAGGGAGCCGCGCCAGTTCAAAACCAAATCCAAAAATGCCCAGGAAGCGCACGAGGCGATTCGTCCGACCTCGGTATTGCACGAACCGGCGCAGATTAAAAAGCATCTGAGCAAGGATCAGTTCCGCCTGTACGAGTTGATCTGGAAGCGCACCGTCGCCTGCCAGATGATCCATGCCACCATGGATACCGTGGCCGTGGATCTGGCCGCCGGCAGCCCGGACAACCTGTTTCGCGCCAACGGCTCGACCGTGGTCAAGCCCGGTTTCATGGCGCTGTATCTGGAAAGCGAGGACGACAGCAAGAAAGACAAGGACGACAAGGACCGCATTCTGCCGCCAATGAAGGAAGGCGATGTGGTCAAGCTGCTCAAGATCCTGCCGGAGCAGCACTTCACCGAGCCGCCGCCGCGCTATTCGGAAGCCAGCCTGGTCAAGGCGCTGGAGGAGTATGGCATCGGCCGTCCGTCCACCTATGCGTCGATCATCTCCACGCTGCAGCAGCGCGAATACGTGGAGATGGACAAGAAGCGCTTCATCCCGACCGATGTGGGGCGCATCGTCAACAAGTTCCTGACCGAACATTTCCCCCAGTACGTGGACTACGAGTTCACCGCGCACATGGAAGACGATCTGGATGCCATCGCCCGCGGTGAGAAAGACTGGGTGCCGATGATGAAGGACTTCTGGAAACCCTTCCACGAACTGGTCGAGGACAAGGACAAGAGCGTGGATCGCAAGGATGTGACCCATGAACAGATTGACGAGAAGTGTCCCAAGTGCGGCGGCAGCCTGGCCATTCGCCTGGGCCGGCGCGGGCGCTTTATCGGTTGTAACAACTATCCCGACTGCGACTACACCCGCAACGTCAACGAGGACGCCAATGCCGAGCCGGAAGTGATCGAGGGGCGCAAGTGTCCGGATTGCGGTTCGGATCTGATCATCCGTCACGGGCGCTACGGCAAGTTTATCGGCTGCAGCGGTTATCCCGACTGCCGTTATATCGAGCCGCTGGAAAAACCGGAAAACACCGGCGTGCAGTGTCCCGAGTGCAAGCAGGGCAACATGCTCAAGCGCAAGGCGCGCAGCGGCAAGATCTTCTTCTCCTGCGAGCGCTATCCCGACTGCAAATACGCGGTCTGGAATCAGCCGCTCAACGAAGCCTGCCCCCAGTGCGGCTGGCCGATGCTGACCCTCAAGACCACCAAGCGCCGCGGCACCGAAAAAGTCTGTCCGCAAAAGGACTGCAACTTTAGCGAACCGGTGGAAACCGAAGAAGAGACCGAGCAGGAATAAAATAATAAAGTTGGCAGATGGCAGTTGGCAGTTGGCAGTCGGCAGTCGAAAATCGTGAGTAGTAAATAGTGAATCGTGGGCGATGTAGGAGCGGCTGTGCCGCGATGCAACCTTGAATCGTCCGCTATGGTCGACCACAGCACTGCTACAGGAAGGGTAACAGCCATGTCGTCGTCGATAGAGCAGGCCGTGGAAGTGTTGCGCGAGGGCGGGGTGATCGCCTATCCCACCGAGGCGGTCTATGGTCTCGGTTGTGACCCGGACGATCAGGCGGCTATCGAGAAGATTCTTGCGCTCAAGCAACGGGAACGGAGCAAGGGACTGATCCTGATCGCCAGCGCGGTCGATCAGTTGCAACCCTATCTCGACGAATTACCGGAAGAGGCGCGGCACCGGGTGCTGGCCAGCTGGCCGGGGCCGTTTACCTGGTTGTGGCCGGCCAGAGCGCGGACGAGCGAGTGGTTGCGCGGGGACTTTGCCACCCTGGCGGTGCGCGTCACCGCCCATCCGCAGGCGCGGGAGCTGTGCCAGGCCTTCGGTAAACCGCTGGTCTCGACCAGCGCCAACCTCGGCGGCCGGCCGCCGGCGCTCACGGCCGCACAGGTGCGTGAACAGTTCGATGCCGGGGTGGATTTTGTGCTCGAAGGCGAAGTCGGCCCGCACAGCAGCCCGACCGAAATCCGCGATGCGCTCAGTGGGGAGTTGATCCGGGGATAGAGTGATAAAAAAATAATCTCTCGCCAGGACGCAAAGACGCGGAGATCTAAAATAACGTTTTCATGGTCGCGTAGGTCACGCTGGCGATAGCCTGCGTGACACCTCTCGGACAAGATGTCAGGTAGCGCTATCGCGCAACCTGACCTACGGCACTTACAATTCTTTGCGATCTCTGTACCCAAACAACGGGCATAAACGTCTCTGCGAGAGTAATAATGAATTACGTATCAAAGGTATAAGCTGAATGAATGAAGTCAATCCCGAAGCGGTCAAAACCTATCTGTTGAACCTGCAGGACGAAATCTGCACTGCCCTGGCCGAGGAAGATGGCGGTGACGGCTTTGTCGAGGACAGCTGGGAGCGCGAGGAAGGCGGCGGCGGTCGTTCCCGGGTGCTGGAAGAAGGTCCGGTATTCGAAAAGGCGGGGATTAACTTCTCACACGTATACGGCCCCGGTTTGCCGGCTTCGGCCACCGCGCATCGCCCCGAACTGGCCGGGCGCAGTTTCCAGGCGATGGGCGTGTCGCTGGTCATTCACCCGCGCAACCCCTGTGTCCCCACCTCGCATGCGAATGTCCGCTTTTTCATTGCCGAAAAAGAAGGCGCCGATCCGGTCTGGTGGTTCGGCGGCGGTTTCGATCTGACCCCGTTCTATCCGTTTCGCGAGGACGTGGTTCACTGGCATACGGTATCGAAGCAGGCGTGCGATCCCTTCGGCAATGATGTTTATGCGCGCTATAAACAATGGTGCGATGAGTATTTTTATATCAAACACCGCAACGAGACCCGTGGGGTCGGCGGGCTGTTCTTCGACGACCTGAACGAATGGGGGTTCGACAAGAGTTTTGCCTTCATGCAGAGCGTCGGCAATCACTATCTCCCCGCCTACCGGCCCATCGTCGCCAGGCGCAAGGATCACGAGTATGGCGAGCGGGAGCGGGACTTCCAGCTTTATCGTCGCGGGCGTTATGTGGAATTCAACCTGGTCTACGATCGCGGCACCCTGTTCGGCCTGCAGACCGGCGGGCGCACCGAATCGATCCTCATGTCCCTGCCGCCGCTGACCAAATGGCGTTACAACTGGCAGCCCGAACCGGGCACGCCCGAAGCCGAACTCTACGACCACTACCTGCAGCCGCAGGATTGGCTGGCATAGACAAGAGCATTAACGCAGAGGCGTTTATGCCCGTTGTTTGGGTGCAAAGACGCAGAGTTTTAATTTTTTGTAGGGTGGCTCAAGTCGCGTAGGTCACGCTGGCGTTAGCCTGCGTGACACCTCTCGAGACGGGATGTCAGGTAGCGCTATCGCGCAACCTGACCTACTGCTTGAAAATAGCATGAACCTTAGTACCTAGCCCCTGGCCCCTGCCCGAAGGGCCAGCGCCTTTGCGTTGAGATCTTTTTTTATTCATTCAGAAGCGCTTCGATTTTGTCGAGGATGTCCGGCCGTTCCCAGTCGACGCTGCCGAACAGGGCGTAGCGAATGTCGCCCTGTTTGTCGATCACGTAGCTGGTCGGGAAGGCGAAGACCTCCCACTGTTTCAGTGTCCTGCCGTCGCGATCCAGCAGGATCGGGAAGCTGACCCTGACCTTGTTGTCGAGAAAGTCGCGGATGGTCGATTTGTCCTCGGCCATGTTCACGGCCAGTATGGTAAACGGCCTGTCCTGCAGGCGGTTTTGCAGCCGTTCCATGGAGGGCATTTCATGCACGCAGGGCGGGCACCAGCTGGCCCAGAAGTTGACCAGCACCACCTCGCCACGGTAATCCTCCAGGGTGTACCGGCGATCATCCAGTCCGGGAAGCCGCAGGGGTGGCGGTTGCGGATCGCCGGCATAGGCCCTGAGCCCGCGCTCCTTCTTGCTGGAGGAGAGGGCCCCGGGTTCTTCTTCCAGTGGACTGACGCGCCGGCTGATCGCGGGCCAGCGATGCAGGGCCAGGGCGGCCTGACGGATCAGCTGAACCAGCCGGCTTTCCCATTGTTGTTCATTTTCGGTGGCATCGGGACGGTAATAGAAACGATCCCGCGCCGCCGGCAGCAGGCGGAAAAAGACATCACTGCCGCTTGCCTCCAGTGCGGGGATCGTTTGCTCAAGTTTCCAGCGCCAGGGGGACTTGGCCGGCTGCAAAATAAAGATCGGGGCATTGCTGTGGCGGACAATGGGACGCAGTTGCGCGCTCTCACCCGGATCCGGCGTTTCATGATAGAACTGGGGACTGATCAGGATCACCCCGGGCGTGTGGTCGTTGTCCGGATTCTGCAACTGCCAGGCGTGCAGGCCGCGCAACACGGGCAGGGCGCCGCGGCCGCTAGTGATGAGAAAAACCCGCTTTTGCCCCGGGTCCGCCGCCTCAATCAGTGCGACCACATCGCCCGCCGGGATCCGGTCCAGGCTGCTGGTGGTGGTCGGCAAAAAACGGGATTCAAACAGATCCACCAGCCAGTTTTCGTGTCCCGATTCCGCCAGACGGCGGGCCGCGCGGCGTTCGGCTTCCTGCAGGCCGTCCTCGGAAGGGAACCAGATAAACAGCGCGTCGCTCTCACCAGCGTGGCGGTGGTAGGTGATTTCAGTACCTTCTTCACCGGTTACCGCCGCGGACTGTTGTGCATGAACGGGGGACACACCCGGCCAGATCGCGATCAGTATCAGCAAACCGATCAGGCTATTGTAGAAAGTTCGGGAGCTTGTCATCATGCTGACGGTTATACCGCAAGCCTGTTAAATGAACAAACAGGCTCCCGCTTCGTAAAGGGTTGAATGAGATAATGACGCATTCGAATTATGATCTGGTGATCGTTGGCAGCGGCCTGGGGGCCTATACCCTGGCCCGTGAATTTCGCAAGCTCGACAGGGCGGCAACGTTGTTGATGATCACCCGTGATGACGGGGTGTTCTATTCCAAACCCATGTTGTCCAATGCCCTGGCCGGTAACAAAACCGCCGAGCAACTGGTGATGAAGCCGGTCGAGAAAATGCGCGAGGAGCTGGCCGCGGATATCTGGACCGAAACCGAGGTTACGGAACTTCAGCCTGCCGATCACCGCCTGCATTGTAATGGAACCGGGGTGGGTTATCGCCAGCTGGTCCTGGCACTGGGAGCCAGGCCACGGCAGTTACCGTTGCAGGGGGATGCCGCCGATCAGGTCGTCAGTGTGAATGATCTTGTCGCCTATCGTGAGTTTCGGGAACGACTTGAAGGAAAGCGGCGCGTGGCGATCATGGGGCCGGGACTGGTCGGTTGTGAATTTGCCAACGATCTGTTGCGCAGCGGCCATGAAGTGCAGGTTATCGGACCGGATGCGTATCCGCTCAGCATCCTGCTGCCGGAAGAGGCGGGTCGGCGCATGCAACAGGTCCTGGAAGAGAAGGGTTTCCACTGGTATTTACAGCGCACGGTGGAACGTGTCGATGCCCGCAATGGGGCATTCGCTTTACAGTTATCCACCGGGGAGTCGTTGCAAGCCGACTTTGTGTTATCGGCGGTGGGGCTGGCCCCCAATCTGGATCTGGCCAGGGCGGCCGGGCTTGAAGTGAACCGGGGAATCAGGGTGGATCGGCGTCTTGCCACCAGCGTGGCGGATATCTATGCCCTGGGCGATTGTGCCGAAGTGGCGGGGTTATGGCTGCCCTATGTCATGCCGATCATGAATGCAGCACGGACGCTGGCGAGGACCCTGGCCGGCGAATCGACCGAACTGGTGTATCCTCCCATGCCGGTGGTGGTCAAGACACCCGACTTCCCGCTGGTGATCTGTCCGCCCGCGCCGGATGCCGCCGGTCAGTGGCAGATCGAACAGGATGAGACGGGTTTGCGGGCACTCTTTATGGATGCGGAAGAGACGTTGCGGGGCTTCATCCTGACTGAAGACAAGGTCAAGGAGAAGCAGGGCCTTACCAAACAACTGCCCAATGTACTGGATAGCGGCCCCTAGCCCCTAAAT
>JBKGZJ010000078.1:0-10314 GCA_046545635.1 Thiohalophilus sp.
CTTCGTGTCTTCGTGTCTTCGTGTCTTCGTGGTTATTCTTTTTCGCTGTTATCGAAAATGCCCAGTTCATCCCAGATCGCATCGATACGTTGTTTAACATTTTCGTCCATGCTGATCGGCCGGCCCCATTCGCGCCGGGTTTCGCCCGGCCATTTGTTGGTAGCATCGAAGCCGATCTTGCTGCCGAGACCGGAGACCGGGGAGGCGAAATCGAGATAATCGATGGGGGTGTTGTCGATCAGGGTGGTGTCGCGAATGGGATCCATGCGTGTGGTCATGGCCCAGATCACATCCTGCCAGTTACGCACATCCACATCCTCATCGGTAACGATTACAAATTTGGTATACATAAACTGGCGCAGGAACGACCAGACCCCGAGCATGACCCGTTTGGCGTGACCGGGATACTGTTTTTTCATGCTCACCACGGCCATGCGGTAGGAGCAGCCTTCCGGCGGCAGATAAAAGTCAACGATCTCGGGAAACTGTTTTTGCAACAGCGGCACAAAGACTTCATTTAACGCCACACCCAGCACGGCCGGTTCATCGGGCGGGCGGCCGGTGTAGGTAGTGTGATAGATGGGATCGGGGCGATGGGTGATGCGCTCGACGGTGAACACCGGAAATTGTTCGACTTCGTTATAGTAACCGGTGTGATCGCCAAACGGCCCTTCGTCCGCCATCTCGCCGGGATGAATGACGCCCTCGAGGACAAACTCCGCCGAGGCGGGCACCTGCAGATCCGAGCCAAGGCACTTTGTCACTTCCGTCTTGTCGCCTCGTAGCAGCCCGGCAAAACCGTATTCGGACAGCGTATCGGGCACCGGCGTGACCGCACCGAGAATGGTGGCCGGATCGGCACCCAGAGCCACCGCAACCGGAAACGGTTCGCCGGGATGCGCCTGCTGCCAGTCTCGAAAATCCAGCGCCCCGCCGCGGTGCGCCAGCCAGCGCATGATTACCTTGTTGCGCCCGATCACCTGCTGGCGGTAGATACCCAGATTCTGGCGCTCCTTGTTCGGTCCTTTGGTGATGACCAGCGCCCAGGTGATCAGCGGGCCGGCATCACCCGGCCAGCAGGTCTGGATCGGCAAGCGGGCCAGATCCACCTCCTCGCCTTCGATCACCTGCTTCTGGCAGGGGGCACCCTTGATCACCTTCGGCGCCATATTCAGCACCTGCTTGAAAATCGGCAATTTGCTCCAGGCGTCCTTCATGCCCCTGGGCGGATCCGGCTCCTTGAGAAACGCCAGCAACTTACCGACCTCGCGCAGGGCCTCGACCGACTCTTCCCCCATGCCCAGGGCCACCCGTTGTGGCGTGCCGAACAGGTTGGCGAGCACGGGGATATCCGAGCCTTTGGGGTTTTCAAACAACAGAGCAGGGCCGTCGGCGCGCAGGGTGCGATCGCAGATCTCGGTCATCTCCAGATAAGGGTCGACCTCGGTCTGAATCCGTTTGAGTTCGCCCCGCTGTTCCAACTGGGCGATAAAATCACGCAAATCACGGTATTTCATGGACGTTGCCTGCTGAATTTCACTGCATCATAACGACAGCCGGATAACATGTCATCCAGATAGTGCTGTGAAGTTTTCTCTCGCAAAGGCGCGGTGGCGCAGAGTAAGAATTTTTTGTTTTAAACGTTGCGTACTCTGCGGCACGGCGAGGGTTAATTTATCAGGATTGAAATAAGTTCAAAGTTGAACCGTTGCCACCACCGGCGCGTGATCGGAGGGGCGTTCGAGCTTGCGGGGGGCGGTGTCGATGGTCGATCCCGTTACCCGGTCAGCCAGATTGTTGCTGACCAGGATGTGATCGATGCGCAGGCCGCGGTTACGGCGAAAGGCGGCAGCCCGATAGTCCCACCAGCTGTAGGAGCCCTCGGGCTGTTCAAACAGCCGAAAACTGTCCTGGAGTCCCAGCCCCAGTAATTGACGGAATTTTTCCCGCTCCGGCTCGCTGACCAGGACCGAACCCTGCCAGAGTTGCGGGTCATGCACATCGCGATCTTCCGGCGCGATATTAAAATCACCGACCACCACCAGGTTCGGGTAGCGCTGTAGCTGCTGTTGCAGATACGCGCTCAGGGCATCGAGCCAGTCGAGTTTATAACGGAATTTATCTGAACCGACTTCCGCGCCATTGGGCACATAAAGATTGATGAAGCGCAGGTCACCACAGGTCGCCGCCAGCACACGGCGCTGGGGATCGTCGAAGTCGGGCAGTTCACGCACCACCTCAACTGCCTGCAGCGGCTGGCGGGCCAGCAGCGCGACGCCGTTATAGGTTTTCTGCCCATTGGCGACCACGTTGTAGCCGGCCGCGTTGAGTTCGGCGACGGGAAAGTTCCCGTCCTGCAGCTTGGTTTCCTGCAAGCCGACCAGATCCGGCTGATGGGCGGCCAGCCAGTCAAGCACCTGCGGCAGGCGCACCCGCAGGGAATTGACGTTCCAGCTGGCCAGTGTCAGCACAGGGGAAGATCCCTAGACGCGGAAACCACCGTGACGGCGGCGCAGGCGATAATCCATCCAGCCAATCCCCCCGACGATACCGATAATCAACGCCGTCAATAACGTTCCCCAGTACCAACCGGGCAACGCGGGCTGCCATTTTTCTATCTCTTCGGCGCTGGGCAGTTCATCACGGGTCAGAAATTCCTGGGCGAGCTCGATACGGACGCGAAGCTCCTCGTTAAGTCGCCGCTGCTCTTCCAGTTGCGCGCGATGCTGTTCGATCCCGGGCGGCGCCGGCGAATCTTCCTGTGCTTCCGCTTCCTCTTTCAGGCCCTCTATCTCGGCTTGCAGTTTTTCGATCTGGCGCTCTTTTTCCGCCAGTAGCTGCAGTTGATCTTCATTAATCACCTCACCATTGCCCTCCGCCTCGATCTGTTTTTTCAGCTCGCGGATGGTGGTTTTGGCGTTGGACAATTCATCCCGATGGATTTGCAGATCACGCCGGGCTTTATCCAGTTGTTTGTTTTTCTCTTCAAGCTCTTCGCTCAACGCCTCGTATTCGCTGGCCAGCTGATCATCTTCCGCGGTTTGGGGCGACTCTTCGCCCAGGTACTGAGCCCGAATCCAGCCCTGATCGCCGTTTTCCAGCCTGACTCGCTTGAATTCACCCTGCTCCTGCAACACTTCCACGCTGTCACCGATGGACAATTTTCCGGTTACGTCACTGTTAACGCTGGGTTGTTGATGAAGATCAATTTCAAGCTGGTCAGAGACATACTCGGTTTTCGCCAGGCCCGGCGAAACCACCGCGACCAGCAGGACAAGCCAGAGCAACTGAAGGCGTTTTTTCATTATGTAGTATTCCAGGTTTTCGTTGTTGGTAGGTCAAATTTCTCTCTGTCCGACCACAATGATCGATATTTTCTTATGCGGCAATGCCGGTATGCCTCAACAGGGCATCGATCTGCGGCTCGCGGCCGCGAAAGCTGACGAACAGATCCATCGGTTCGCGAGTACCGCCTTGCTCCAGTATCGAACTCAGAAAATGCTCACCCGTATGGCGGTCAAAAATTCCGTTTTCCTCGAACAGGGAAAAGGCGTCCGCCGAGAGCACTTCGGCCCACAAGTAGCTGTAGTAGCCTGCCGCGTAACCACCGGCAAAAATATGCGCAAAGCCGTGCTGGAATCGATTATACGGTGCCGGCTTGATCACGGACACCTCCTCCCGTACCTGATCGAGAATCGCCTGAATCCGCCCGCCCTGTTGCGGGTCGTACTCCAGATGCAGACGAAAGTCGAACAGCGAAAACTCCAGCTGGCGCACCATCAACATGCCGGCCTGAAAATTTTTCGCAGCATACATTTTCTGGTACAGCGCGTCCGGTATTGGTTCACCCGTTTGATAATGCGCGGCGATCAGATCCAGCGCCTCGCGCTCCCAGCACCAGTTTTCCATAAACTGGCTGGGCAGCTCGACCGCGTCCCAGGCCACCCCGTTGATGCCCGAGACCCCGATATGATCGACCCGGGTCAGCATGTGATGCAGACCGTGCCCGAACTCGTGGAACAGGGTGATTACCTCGTCATGGGTGAACAGCACCGGCTGGTCACCGACCGGCGGGGTCAGGTTACAGGTCAGATAGGCCACCGGCGTCTGCAGCTCCCCGCTGGTATGCCGCAGCCTGCCGCGACAATCGTCCATCCAGGCGCCGCCGCGTTTTTTCGCCCGGGTATAAAGATCCAGATAGAACTGGCCGCGCAGCTCCCCCTTCGCATCGCGGATCTCGTAAAAACGGACATCCGGGTGCCAGGTCGCAACGCCGCCGACTTGGTTGATCTCGATGCCGTAGAGCCGTTTGACTACCTCGAACATGCCGGGAATCACCCGGGTTTCGGGAAAGTAGGGCTTGAGATCCTCCTGGGAGATGGCGTACTTGTGCTGGCGCAGTTTTTCCGAATAGTAGGCGATGTCCCATGGCTCAAGTTTGTCCAGGCCGTGTTGCTGGCGGGCAAACTCGCTCAGCTCCGCCAGATCCCGTTCCGCCACCGGTCTGGCCCGACGGGCCAGATCATGCAGAAAGGACAACACCTGCTGCGGCGATTCGGCCATCTTGGTGGCCAGCGAGCGTTCGGCGTAACTGGCAAAGCCGAGCAGCCGGGCCAGTTCATAGCGCAGCGCCAGGATCTCTTCCATTACCGCGGAATTATCCCACTGGCCGGCATTCGGCCCCTGATCAGAGGCGCGGGTGACATAAGCTTCATGCATTTCACTGCGCAGCGCCCGATCATCGGCATGAGTCATCACCGCATAATACGAGGGAAAATCGAGGCTGAAGACCCAGCCGTCGAGCTGTTTTTCTTCGGCGGCCTGTCTGGCCATCGCCCGGGCCGAGTCGGGCAGACCGGCCAGCTGGTTTTCATCCGTGATCTGTTTGTGCCAGGCGTGTGTCGCATCCAGCAGGTTCTCCTCAAATCGGGTCGTCAGGCTGGAGAGTCGCTGCTGGATCGCCTTGTAGCGCTGTTTCTTTTCGGTGGGCAAATCCACGCCGGACAGATGAAAGTCGCGCAGCGCGTTGTCGATGATCTTCTTCTGTGCCGCCTCCAGCTGATGATATTGGGGCGAGTCGGCAATGGCCTTGTAGGCGGCATAGAGCTGTTCGTTCTGCCCCAGCTCCGTCGCGTAGTCGCTGAGCTTCGACAGGCAGGCATTGTAGGCCTCGCGCAGTGCGTCGCTGTTGACCACCGAGTTCATGTGACTGACCGGCGACCAGGCCCGATCCAGTCGATCGTCCATCTCCTCAAGGGGCTGGATCAGGTTCTCCCAGCTGTAAACCTCGTTCTGCGCCAGCAGGCGCTCTAACTCTTCCCGGTTTTGCTGCAACAGGGTGTCGATCGCCGGTTCGACATGTTCCGGGGCAATCCGGCCGAAGGCGGGCAGGGCGGGCATTTCAAGAAGCGGATTGGACATCAATAGGGTACCTGTCTGATACTGTGTGGGTGAATCGGGGCGTGATCTGGCGCGCCATAATTTATCATGAACCGTAACCGCCTGTGGGGTTGGAGACAGAATTGCCTGACACCGCCCTGCCGTACGCCAATCTGACGCCGGCCCTTGTTCTGGATGCTGTCGAGGCCTGCGGATTTCAAGCCAGCGGCGCCCTGCTGGCTCTCAACAGTTATGAAAACCGCGTCTACCAGGTCGGGCTGGATGACGGCAGCTTCCTGGTCACCAAGATCTATCGCCCCGGCCGCTGGAGCGATGCGGCCATTCTCGAGGAGCACGCCTTTGCCCGGGAACTGGCCGAGCTGGAAATCCCGGTGGTGGCTCCGCTGCCGCTGGCCGAGGGCGGGACCCTGTTGCATCATGCCGACTACCGGCTGGCCCTCTATCCCCGCCGCGGCGGCCGCCCGCCCGAGCTGGAAGATCCCGAACACCTGCGCTGGCTGGGGCGCATGCTGGGTCGCATCCATGCCTGCGGCAGCCAGCGCCTGTTTCGCCACCGGCCCCGACTGAACATCGAGTTGCTCGGCACCGACCCCTATCACTATCTGATGGAGCACGATTTCATCCCCGCCGACCTCGCGCACAATTATCGCCAGGCCGCCGAGCAGCTGCTCGGGGAGATCGAAAGCGTGTGGCAGGAGGTCGCCCGGTGGGTGGATCCGATTCGCCTGCACGGCGACTGCCATCCCGGCAACATTCTCTGGACCGGGCAGGGGCCCCATTTCGTGGATCTCGACGACTGCATGATCGGCCCGGCGGTCCAGGATCTGTGGATGCTGCTCAGCGGGGATCGGGGTGATATGACCCGTCAGCTGGGCCTGCTGCTGGACGGCTATAGCCAGTTTTACGATTTCAATGCCCTGGAGCTGCGCCTGATCGAGGCATTACGCGGCCTGCGACTGATCCACTACAGCGGCTGGCTGGCCCGGCGCTGGCACGATCCCGCCTTTCCTATGCACTTTCCCTGGTTCAACACCCCCCGCTACTGGGAAGACCAGCTCAATACCCTGCGCGAACAACTCGAACGGCTGGACCAGCCACCGCTCGAACCCTGAAACTTTTGGAGTAAAATCAAGCCCCCGTCCGGGGGACGTTTGCCTGATGAGCCTCAACAGCCTGCTGCGTGACGAACCGTTCAACGCCAGCGCTCGCACGGAAACCCGGGTCAAAGCCCTGATCCTCAAACAGCACGACGTCCATCACGCCATGGAAATTTCCGACAATTTCCGCAACCTGGTGCTCAAAAGTCTGGCCGCCGGCACCTGTGACGGGAATGTGGGCTTGCACACCCTGAACCCCGATTACTTCGTGACTGATTGCCGCTACGTCAGCTTTATTCCGGTTTCCAGATCCCCACGGCGGGGTCATCCGTTTGCACGCTCTGTCCCCGGGGCGCGGCCGGTTGCGACTGTTGCTGGGCTGAATCCTGGGCTTCCTGTGCGGCCACGTGCTTGGCAAAGGCGGCCAGCTGATCGATCACTTCATCGCGCTCGCTTGAACCACCGGGATGACCGGCGGCCAGATAGCCGGAAATCGCCGACAGGTATTGCAGCGCCAGCATCATGTTCTTTTCCACATCGGGGTCGTGTTGCACGATGACATTGTAAACCCCGTGGATCAGGTCATCGGACAGGGTGATGGAATCACTCATATTCTGTTTCCCGCTTTCGCTTCATAAATGGATGCAGGATTTTACAATCAATATATAATGTTGTCTCTACCCGTAAGACCCTGTCATTTTTCGGGCAAATTCACCCCAAATCACAGCAGTGAGTTCCTTGCTATGAGTAAACACTATGATCTGATTTCCATCGGCGCGGGCAGCGGCGGGCTCTCCGCCGCCGAACGCGCCGCCGAATACGGCAAAAAAACCGCCGTTATCGAAAACAACAAACTGGGCGGGACCTGCGTCAATGTCGGCTGCGTGCCCAAAAAAGTCATGTGGTTCGCCGCCGGCGTCGCCGAAACTCTCCATGATGCCGCCGGTTACGGGTTTGATGTCAGCCTCAATCAATTCGACTGGGGCAAACTGGTCGAGGCTCGCGAAGGCTATATCAACGGCATCACCGAGTGGTACGGCAACTATCTGAAGGATTCCAATATCGAGCACATCCAGGGCACCGCCCGCTTTATTGATGCCCACACCCTGGACGTGGACGGCGAGCAGTACACCGCCGATCATATTGTCATCTCACCGGGCGGCTATCCCGTGGTACCGCAGGTACCCGGTGCCGAGCACGGCATCACCTCCGACGGCTTCTTTGCCCTCAAGGAGCAGCCCCGACGGGTCGCGGTGGTCGGTGCCGGCTATATCGCCGTGGAGCTGGCCGGGGTGCTCAACAGCCTGGGCAGTGAGGTGAGTATGCTGCTGCGCCGGGATCATTTTCTCTCCGACTTCGATGCCATGCTGCGCGAGACCCTGATGGAGGAGATGATGAACGCCGGGGTCAATATTATGTCGCGGGTCAACGTCGAGCGGGTGGAGAAGCAGAGCGACGGCACGCTGAACATTCACTGCCAGAGCGGTGTCACCCTCGAAGGCTATGACTGCCTGATCTGGGCCATCGGCCGCGCGCCCAATACCGCCGATCTCAACCTGGCTGCGGCCGGCGTACAGTACAACAGCGATGGCACTGTCCCGACCGATGCGTATCAACAGACCAATATCGACGGCGTGTATGCTGTCGGTGACGTAATTGGTAAGGCCCAGCTCACGCCGGTAGCGATTGCGGCATCACGCCGCCTCTCGGATCGGCTGTTCAACAACATGCCCGAACGCAAGCTCGATTACGAAAACATTCCCACGGTGATGTTCAGTCACCCGCCCATCGGCACCATCGGCCTGACCGAGGACGAGGCCCGTGAGCAGCACGGCGATGCCGTCAAGATATACCAGACCGGCTTCACCGCCATGTACCACGCCTTCAGTCCGCATCCACAGCGTACCGCCATGAAGCTGGTCTGCGTCGGTGCCGAGGAGAAGGTGGTGGGCTGCCATATCATCGGCATGGGTGCCGATGAGATGCTGCAGGGCTTTGGCGTGGCGATCAAAATGGGCGCCACCAAGAAGGACTTCGATAACTGCGTTGCGATTCACCCCACCAGTTCCGAAGAACTGGTGACGCTGCGATAGGAGCTACTGACGAAAAACATTCACCACGAAGGCGCGAAGACACGAAGGAAATAAATCTGCAGATCTTCGGGACTTCGTGTCTTCGCGGTGAAAATCGCTAACAAGGGGTAACGGAATATGGCTATCAGGGATTTTGAAAATATTCTGCCCGATCTGCATCCGGACGCCTATGTGGACGAGTCGGCGCTGGTGATCGGGGATGTGGTCGTTGGCAAGGACAGTTCGGTCTGGCCGTTCACGGTGCTTCGCGGCGATGTCAATGCGATCCGCGTCGGCGCCAGCACCAATATCCAGGACAACTCGGTGCTGCATGTGACTCACGACGGGCCGCACAACCCGGGCGGGTATGCGCTAAGCGTGGGTGATAACGTGACCGTCGGGCACCGGGTCATCCTGCACGGCTGCACGATTGAGGATAATTGTCTGATCGGCATGGGCGCGACGGTTATGGACGGCGTCATCATTCATGAACATACCATCATCGGTGCCGGTTCACTGGTGCCCCCCGGCAAGGAGCTGGAGAGCGGGCTGTGGCTGGGCAGCCCGGCACGCAAGGTGCGCGAGCTGAGCGATGAAGAGCGTGCCTCGATCAGCTATTCTGCCGACCATTATGTGCGCCTGAAGAACCGCCATCAGCAATCGTGAGCCATGGCCCGGCTGGCAAGAGGTTTTTTCGATCAGGAGCCCTGTGAGCTGGCAAAAGCCCTGCTCGGCAAGGTACTCCGCCATCGCTATCACACCAACGGCCGGGATCACTGGCTGGCCTGCCGCATTATCGAAGCCGAAGCCTATTATCTCGCCGATCGCGGCAGTCACTCCTCGCAGGGTTACACCCCCAAACGTGCCGCGATGTTCATGCCTCCGGGCACTATTTATATGTATTACGCCCGGGGCGGCGACTCGCTGAACCTCAGCGCCCGCGGCAAAGGTAATGCGGTGCTGATCAAGTCTGCCGTCGTCCATTTCGATCGTACTTCACCCCGCGACAACCTCAAACTCATGCAACGCCTCAATCCCGTCAGGGGCTCCGGCAAATTACGGCCCGAGGAAAAGCTGTGCAGCGGCCAGACCTTGTTGTGCGCAGCACTGGGGCTCAAGGTCGCTCACTGGGATCAACGGCAGTTCGACAAACAGCACTTTTATATTGATGATGTCGGTTATCGGCCAAAAACGATCATTCAGACCACGCGCCTGGGCATTCCCGAAGGCCGCGATGAACACCTGATGTACCGGTTTATCGATCAGGCGCATGCCGGGCAGTGCACCAGCAATCCTTTAACCAAACGCCGCTGGCAGGAGGGCCGGGATTATGTTCGCCATGCTCTATCTGCTGTTGGCTGAACTGACTGTTCTGGCCCATTTTCTGTTTGTCGTATTTGTCACCGTGGGGGGACTGGCGGTATTGCGCTGGCCGAAACTGGCCTGGCTGCACCTGCCGGCCTTGTTGTGGGGGATCTATATCCAGTTCAGCGGCGGCTATTGCCCGCTCACGCCGCTGGAAAAAACCTTCCGCCAGCTGGCCGGCATGAACACCTACGAGGGCGGGTTTATCAATCACTACCTCATCCCGATAATCTATCCGCCGGGATTGACCTACGAGATGCAGATAATGATCGGGATCGTTCTGATCGTTTTTAACGTTCTAATTTACAGCCTTGTTGTCTATCGACAACGTCGCCGGGGTAATAGCTGAACTGACTGTAAATAACGCAGAGGACGCGGAG
>JBKGZJ010000079.1:0-10281 GCA_046545635.1 Thiohalophilus sp.
CCGCCCTCCTCCATGAACATCCCCACCTTCTCGCGCAGGAAGACCAGATAATCCAGGGTGTCCCGGCGCGCGTGGGCCAGATCGGTGGCCGGACCATGACCGGGGATCACCACTTTCGGCTCCAGCGCCGCCATTGTGTTAAAAGCCTCGATCCAGCCTTTGCTATCGGAATAGGACAAAACTCCCAGCATCCGCTCCACGAACACCACATCGCCGCTGAAGACGATCTGCTGCTTCGGCAGCCAGACGAGGCTGTCGCCGGGGGTATGCGCCGGGCCGACCTTGCGCAGCTCGAAGGTCTCACCGCCAAATGTGAAGGTGTGCTTGTCGGCGAAAGTTTCATCGGCATACTCCGCCTCGGTACCCTCCAGTGACGCCTTGCCCATCAGATTGCCCAGCATGAACAGCTGGTCCTGCAGGCGGGCTTCCTGGTCGGCCACCGCCGCCTTACTGGCGATGAGGCGTGCACCGCGTTCCTTGAAATAGCCGTTGCCCAGCCAGCGGTGATCCTGCCCGCCGGTGTTGATGACGACCTTCACCGGCTTGTCGGTAACCTGTTTGATCAGTGCCTCAATGGCGGCCGCCCCTTTATAACTGCCGCCGGAATCGATCAGCACCACACCGTCTCTGGTCACCACGAAGCCGAAGGTGGCGTTGTTGCCCAGGTTCTCCGGCGTGCGGTTACCGAAGGGACCGACGATGGCATACACCTGTTCGGTAATCTGTTGCAGCTCCAATGGAGCCTCATCGGCCTGTACTGCCATGTTACCAGATGCAAGCAGACAAAACAGTCCGAGGACACGACCCAACCAGTTAATAACTTTCATACCACTCCCCTTAATGATAACGAAACGCGCTGTGACAGGCCACACACGACCGGGTGACCCGTGACAGCGCCCTCAGCGCCGGTTTCACATCATCTTCCACGCCGGCATCTTTGACTACCACGGCAAAGCGGCTGGCGGCACGATGCATGTCGGTACCCAGCTGGCGCATCTTGTCGGGCATGAACTGCCCCACTTCATGGGCGCCGTGCGATTCGAGCGAGGTCATTCCCAGCCGCTGCTCGGCGATCTCACCGGCATCGTCGAACCGACCCTCGGCCAGCGCCGTCTGAATCTCCTGCAGGCTCAGCAGATGATCGCGCATGTTGGCCAGGGTGTGGATACGCATCTGCTTCGGCAGGGTCACCAGCGTGCGGTTGTCCGTGACCTGTGCGTCACCTTTGTGCTGTTCATGCATAGCGTGCGGGTGTTCCGGCTCGGCACGGGCGGCGAGCATTACGACAGTCAGCAGACCGGCGACCATTCCCCCCAACAGAATTGGTTTTTTCGACATGGTATTCTCTCCTGATTATCTAATTGATTATGTTATCGAGTTCAGCACATATTGGATATGATACAAATCATACCTGAAACGGCGGTAAGTTATTGTTTTGCCTAACTCATAAAAAAAGGCCAGTAAACGCGACTGGCCATCAAGGTATAGTCACAGCTTCAACAAGCAGCTAATTTCGCATACTGGGGACCGAGATCGGATAACCATTGGATAAAACGCTGAGAAACACTTCCAGATCGGTATATGCCAGACTCCCGGGTTTCAATCTCGCCGTTCTGGTAACAAATTGACATTGACCGATTCGCTCTGCCATTGAGATTAATCCAAGTTCGGTCGGTGTAATTCTTTGTAAGAATTATTTTTGTTCATTGCTTTCCCCTTTTTATTTATTTTTCTTTTTTATAAATAGACTAAGGATTGTATTTATAATCAGGTATTTGACGCCTGGGTGAAGGCGTGGATTCTGGTAAAGAGACAGGCTCCGGTACAGAGTAGGAACGATCCGTCGGCCACTCGACGAGCCGTGTTGCAGAATGGCAATTAACGCATGAACTTACAGCCTGGCCCATTCTGCGTAGAACTTCATTTTTATCGCCATCTTCAGCGGCCTCGCGTATGGCCGGCATTTTTTGACCGTGAAATTCGGTGGCCATAACCGCAAATGCAACACTTCCGCGACGCTTTGAAAACTTCTCGGTCTTGTCTGAATAGCTTAACTCATTGGCTAATCGTGCGACCTCGGCAAGATCATCTTTTGACAGCGCCTCGAGCATCTTTCCCACTGACCCCAGATTGTCCTGGTTCATCTTATGTAGTAATTTGTTGCGAATTTTGAACGGGACAGGTAATAGCTCACGCTGATCGGAAATTTGATTCTTTTTTTCTTTTGACTCTGATTTGTCTTCTGACGACATTGAATCCCTGACGCCAAACGATCCAAGCACTACCACAGTCAAAATAACGGAAGCGCTCAATAACTTTGTTTTCGAATCAGTCAATGTTTTCATTTCTACCACCAGAGTTTATGAATAACTATTTTGCAGGACGGAATGACTCTTATACCCTCTACAGATATATACGAACGAACTACCACAAGGTTCCATATTTAATCGATTTCGAGCTCAGTTCTTTGCTAACAAAAACTCCTTGCAATTCCAACGTATCTTTAATAAAACGCTCAACAGACGTGAGTTCCTTCTCAAATACCCGGGTTAGTTTCACAACACGTAAGTCCCTGATGAGGCTTATACTGTTCAAATATTTCTCCTTGCGCGATTCGCGACAGGAAGCACTTTAGTTCATCGCACTCACGGCCACGCAGGAGTCATCGATGGTAAAACCGCTCAAATCGCTCCTTCTTCTTGCCATCGTCGTGGCGATTGCCGCCGCGGTCGGCTACCGCCTCTGGTTCCATGTGCCACAAATAGCGGTCGTAGAAGCGCAGCGCGGACGGCTGGTGGAACGCATCCATGCCCCCGGCACCATCCAGGCCCGCTACCCCGTCACTGTCGGCACGCGTATCGCCGGCTCGGTGACCGAGCTGTATGCCGACGTGGGGGATACGGTATCCGCCGGAGATCTGCTTGCCCGCCTTGATGATCGGGAACTGGCAGCACGGCTGGCTGTGGCACGGGCGGAGCGGAAACTGGCGGCCGCGCGCTACCGGCGCGACCGGGATCTGTTCGAAAAAGATCAGGGACTCATCTCTCGCAGCGAACTGGACGCCTCCGCCGCCGAGGCAGAAGCGGCCGAGGCGCGCGAGGAGGAGGCGGCAGTAGCCCGCTCACACGCCCGCATCACCGCCCCCGTCGACGGCGTGATCACCGCCCGTCTGGTGGAGCGTGGCCAGGCGCTGGGGACGAGCGCGCCCCTGTTCCGTATGGCCGATCCACAAACCCTGTGGATCGCGGCGCGGATAGACGAGACGGTAGTAGGACGCCTCGCGGTGGGCCAGCCGGCGGCCATCACCCTGCGCACCGGCGAGGCGCTGTCCGGTACGGTCGCCCGCATCGGGCTGGAGTCGGACGCCGCCACCCGCGAGCTGGAGGTCCATGTTGCTTTCGACCTTCCTCCCGAACGCTTCGCCATCGATCTTGAGGCGCAGGTGGCCATCCGCACCGGCGAGCGGGAAGGGGTAATCATCCCTGCCTCCACCCTCGCTTACGGTGACGACGGCCCCTTCGTGATGGTACTCCGCGACGGGCGGGTGGTGTCGCAGCCGGTACAGCCCGGACCCAGCGAGGGGAAAAAGATCATGATCGAGGGGGGAGTCACCGCCGGGGACCTCGTAGTGGCGGCGCCGCAGAAGGCACGCCCCGGGCAACGGGCGGCGCCGGACTCCGGGGGTGACTGATGGATCTCGCGGTCAAGGATGTACGCCGCCATCTGGGCAAGTTCCTCGCCACCATCATCGGCGTGGGGGGCCTGGTGGCCATCGTCCTGATCATGAACGGCATCTTTCAGGGCAACATCGCCGATGGCGTCTGGCTGATCGAGAACACCCGGGCCGATCTGTGGGTGGTGGAGCGGGATCGCGGCGGCCCCTTCAATGAACCCTCCCGCATCCCCACCGACACCTACCGCAGTGTGGCGGCTACACCCGGCGTGGAAAAAGCCAGCCCCTTCATCAGCTACTCGGTGCAGCGCCGGATCGGCGGCCGCGAGCAGCAGTTCACGATTATCGGCTACGACATCTTCGGCGGGCTCGGCCAGCCGGGGCGGATCGTCGCCGGCCGTCCCATCGAACGGGCCCACTATGAGCTGGTAGCCGATCACAAGCTGGGGCTCGCCCTGGGCCAGACGGTACGGCTCGGCGTCCACGACTATACGGTGGTGGGACTAACCCGGGATGCCGTCGACTCCGGCGGCAACCCGCTGGTCTATCTGTCGCTGCCGGATGCCCAGGAGGTGCTCTATCAGCAGGACAACCGGGCGCTGGAGGCACAGCGGGCCCGCGACCGGCAGCGCCTGGCGGAGGCCGGTTACGGGCCGGCCGAGATCGACCGGTTGTTGCCGCTGCTCAGTGGCGGCAGCACCATCAGCGCCGTACTGGTGGCGCTGCGTCCGGGTGCCGACCCGCAGGCCGTGGCCCGCCACATCGAGCAGTGGCGCTATCTCAACGTCTACACGACCGGGGAGGAGCGCAACCTCATGCTTGAGGGCAAACTCAAGCGGATGACGGCGATCCTGGGTCTGTTCAGGGCGCTGTTGCTGTTCGTGGCCATTGTCATCATCGCCCTGCTGATCTACGTGCTGACCATGGAGAAGGTGCGGGCCATCGCCACCCTCAAGATCATCGGCGCCGGCAACAGCGTGATCGTGCGCCTGATCCTCGAGCAGGCGCTGGTGCTCACACTGGGCAGCTTTGTCCTCGGCTATGCCGTGGTCACCACAACCCAGGACAGCTTCCCCCGCAATCTGGTCCTCTTGCCGGAAGAGACTCTGCTCACCTTTATTATCATGCTGGTCGGCGGCATCCTGGCGAGCCTGATGGGGATCTGGCACGCCCTGCGCACCCCGCCCTCACTGGCGCTGGGGGGCTGAGCCATGGCTGTTCTCACCGTACATGAACTCCGGCATGTTTTCGGCAGCGGCGAGCTGGCGGTTACCGCCCTGGACGGGATCGACTTCAGCGTCGAGGCGGGGGAGCTGATGGCCCTGCTCGGCCCCAGCGGCTCCGGCAAGAGCACCCTGCTGCTGTGCATCAGCCTGATCCTCGCCCCTTCCGCCGGCTCCATCGAGATCGCCGGGCGCACCGTCTATGCCGACGGCCGGGCGGCGAGGAATGCGCGCCGCCTGCGGCGCGAAAAGATCGGCTTCGTCTTTCAGGGCCACAACCTCATCCCCTTCCTCACCGCCCGCGACAACATCGTTCTGGCCCTGGAATTGAACGGCGTGGGCCGTCGCCAGGCACGGCGCCGGGCCGACGAACTGCTGGAGTACCTTGAAGTCACCCATCGCGCCGACGCTCTGCCGGCCAATCTGTCCGGCGGTGAACAGCAGCGGATCGCCATCGGACGTGCCCTGGCCAACGAGCCACCGCTTATCCTGGCCGATGAGCCCACAGCCTCCCTGGATACCGAGCGCGGTACACGGGTCATGGAGCTGTTAAAACGCATCGCCCGCGAGCGCAACTCCGCCGTCATCGCCGTCACTCACGATGAACGGATGATCGCCGGCTTCGACACCGTCCGCCGCCTGCGCGACGGGCGGATGTTGCCCGCCGAAACGAGCCGCTAGCGAGGCAGGGGCTGATGGGGTTCTACGACCTTCGCCCCTCGCTATGCTTAGTGCATAACCTTATACAGCAAGTTTAAACACGCTATCCAAATATACGCAGTCGTTACCAATCACTCTCTACGGTCTGGCACCGGAATCATGCGGCACACCGGGAACCGGATGTACAGTGTGTTTTATTAACAACTCTGCCAGTTTCTTCTGTTGCGGCGGTGTCAACATCGCCTTTTCTTCCTGCATATGCTTTATCGACAGCTTCTGCATTTTGTCCTGCAATGCCAGGATAGCCTGTCTTTCATTTTCAATTAAATCCGGATCAGGCTCCTCTTTAAAAATTTCCCGAATCATTGCTTCACGGTGCTGATGCGCCTGTTTCCAGCGCCTTTCCATTGCCCGGGTGAATTCGTTGGAATATTTTCGCCATTCACGCTTCTGGTCTTCATTCAATTCAAGCTCATCAGACAAGTATTTTTTTTCGTGCTCATTGTCAGATAAGACAAACAACCTGTACCCTGCCGCCACACCCACTGCCGCGTTCAATACAAGCGATAGCAATAATATCGTATATAGACAGTAGCGCTTCATAATTTATCCTCCAGATACTCACAGCTCTCCTTGTCGTCACAGGGGTAACTCAAAGGAAGAGGTGTAAATGTTGCCAGGTAGCTAAAACCGTGTTCTTTATTGTTATTCAGGCTTATCTCGCTTCCGCTCGAAATAACAACTCCCAGAGAAATACCAATTACGAACACGGCAGCCACCGCGCTGTAATAGAATCGAGATACAAAATGAGTTTTATAGCCAGAATATCGGCTCTCACCCATATCATTTTCGTCTTCCAGCGCCTGTAATATTTCGCCCAACACAGAACGCGAGGCCTTCAGGCGTGGCAACTGTCCCGTCATGTGAGCAAGTTTCTTATACTCATAAAACCGGCTTTCACAAATTTTACATTCCGACAAATGCAGCCCCCCTACGGTATCTGATTTATCGGGATTATCAACCAGGTCGGAAATCTCTTCCTCGGTGAGGTGCTTATCCATTTTCACTCTCCCTGCTGCTCATATTATTTTTCAAACCAAACTCAGTACACCCGACTTTTACGTTATTAGTATTCTTTGTCATTTTTTTATAAGTTCTATGAAGCGCCTCGCGCGATCGCGAAAGCCGTGACTTAACAGTTCCAACATTTATACCCATGATCGACGAGATATCCTCATGCGACATACCCTCCTGATCTCTTAACACCAGGATTTCACGTTGCTCCGCCTTCAGTGTCGCCAACGCCCTCTCGACAAACACCAATTGTTCGGAAAGACTACAACACCACTCGGGATCAGAGACGGGATCCATCGGCTCAATACACAAGTTAATATCTACAAATTCCACCAGTTTACGGCGCCGCAACAGATCGCACGCCAGATTGTGCGCAATTGAAAACAGCCATACGCCGAATGGCGTGTTACTACAATAGCTGTCCAGTGATCGATAAGCCCGCAGAAAACTTTCCTGCGTCAAATCAGCCGCATCCTCTCGATTCCCAACAAAACGCATAAGATAGTTATGGACTCTATCCTGATGACGATTGACCAGTTTCGCGAACGACTGCCTGTCTCCGGCTTTTACACGTTCGACATACTCCAGGTCATCGTCTGTTAACATGGAATATCCCCAATTTAATCATTTGAATTACACTGCTCCCCATCCTGGTTAATACGACTGTATTTCGCAAAGGTTCCATTTAAAATCACCGTATGATTACAATCATATACTGAAGGATGGCAGCCCGAATTTACAACTTATTCTCAACTCGACCATGACGATTGACTGGACCACCTTTGTCGCCGAACACCCCGGGCTCGGGGATATCCCCTCGTCCCTGCGTCGCGACGCCCGGCTGGATCAGTTTGTCCGCGGGCAGACGCTTTACCGTCAGGGCGAGAAGCCCCGCTCAATGCTGTTCGTATTGCAGGGCGAGCTCCGGCTACTGCGGCGCAGCGCCGGCGGCAGCGAGATGATCCTGCAACGCTCACGGGGCGGCTTTATCGCCGAAGCGAGCCTGGATGCCCGACATTACCATTGCGACGTGGTCGCCGCCGCCGATGGCCAGCTGTTGGCCTTTCCCCGCAAGGCATTTGCCAGCGCGCTGCAAAACGATGCCGCTTTCAATCGCGCCTGGATCACGCTGCTGGCCTGCGAGGTGCGTCGCCAGCGTGCCCGCGCCGAGCGGCTCAGCCTCAACAGCGCCGCTGAGCGCATCCTGCATTATCTGGAAACCGAGGGCGACCACGGCAGGGTGACTTTGAGTATGTCGCGCAAGGCCTGGGCCGCCGAGCTGGGACTTTCTCATGAAGCGCTGTACCGGACTTTGCGCCAGTTGCATACTAACCAAACTATCATCGTGCAAGAGAAGCAGATCGCCCTTGTTCGGCACTCTGCATGAAGTCCATGATTCAGGTTCTGCGGCCCACGGAACTGCACAGGCGGGTGTCACCGTGCCGTCACATTTATCCACCTCGGATGCGTGAAGAAAACGGACAAGAAAGGAGCCCCGATGTCGCGCATGAAGTTTGATCGGATGGAGTTGGCCGGGTCGCTGGGCGATCTCGGCACGCTTCTGCCCATTGCTGTGGCCATGGTGGTGATCAACGGGCTCGATCCTCTGGGGCTGTTTTTGAGTATCGGCGTGTTCTACGTGGCAGCGGGACTGTATTTCGGTATTACGGTTCCGGTCCAACCCATGAAGGTTATTGGTGCTTATGCCATTGCCACAGGCATGAGTGCCGAACAGATTCTAGCTTCTTCTTTTCTGATGGGAGTCTTGCTGCTAATCATCGGCGTAACGGGGGCGATTGACCTCATTCGCAAGATTACCCAGAAAGCCGTGATTCGCGGCGTGCAGCTCGCCACCGGCGCACTTCTGATTGCCAGCGGCATCAAATTTATCATCGGGACGTCCAGGCTGCAGATGTTGCAACAGGCGGCAGAGCCATACCTCACTGTTCAGGCTATCGGTCCCGTTCCCGTTGGCCTGGTGTTGGGAGGCATCGGCGGACTCTTTACACTGCTGTTGCTGGATAACAGAAAAATTCCTGCCGGACTTGTTATCGTGCTGGGCGGCTTCGTCCTGGGGCTGACCTTCGGTGCCCCGATCGAGGCAGGGAGCATTGGACTTGCCCTTGCCCTGCCGGAAGTCCTTCCCTTTGGCTTTCCGACCAGCGCTGATTTCAGCTTTGCGCTATTCGCTCTCGTTCTGCCCCAATTGCCGATGACGTTGGGTAATGCAATATTGGCATACACGGATCTTTCCAGGGAATACTTTGGAAAATTGTCGGCGCGCCTTACCAATCGTAGTGCATGTGTCAGCATGGCGCTGGCGAATTTCTTCAGCTTTTTGCTAGGTGGCATGCCGCTGTGCCACGGGGCCGGCGGACTGGCGGCACACTATCGCTTCGGAGCGCGCACCGCCGGCTCGAATCTGATGATCGGGTTGATCTTCGCTGCGCTGGCGCTTCTTTTCGGCCACCATATCGTTAACATTTTAAACCTCCTGCCGATGTCAATCCTGGGCGTTCTGCTGGTATTCGCCGGTTCGCAGTTGACACTGAGTATTATCGACCTCGATAGCCGAAAGGACTACTTCGTCGCGACATTGATTCTGGGTGTCACGCTGGCGTCGAATCTGGCGGCAGGTTTCATCGTAGGAATCGTGATCGCCCAACTACTAAGGTGGAAAAGGCTTTCCGTATAGGAATCATCGGGGACAGACCACGGTTTCACGGTATATGAGTAAAAACCGGAAACCAATGGTCTGTCCGTGTCAAAAGAAATAGCGCAGCCGCAATTCCGCCCGCCAGTCATTGGGCCGTTCGCCGAAGTCGGTATCGCGCCCGCCGTCGAGCAACACCAGGCGCCCGCGCAGTTCCAGGGGTGATGCCGGTGTAGCTGACCTCGGGGATCAGGGTGTAACTGCTGTCGTGCAGGTTGATGATGCTGGTGGCGCCGGCGTTCCAGTACAGGGCCTCGAAGGGCTCTTTTTGCGACACCTTTATATATAAATAATCACGCATCGGCTGAGGGGTACCGTAACCTGCCTGGCGCGCGGCGAGTTTGAAGATGCGGCTCATTGCGCACCTCCCGGATGATTACTCAGATGGCCGTCTTCCAGGGCGAAGGTAACCTCGGCGGCGTCCATGATCTTGGGATCTTGGGATCGTGGGTGGAGAAGATGAACGTGGTGCCGAACTCATCGCGCATTTTCTTCATCAGATCGATGATGCGAAAGGCGGTATCGTGATCGAGATTGGCGGTGGGCTCGTCGGCCAGTACCAGTTTGGGATTGGTGGCCAGCGTCCGCGCCACGGCGACGCGCTGTTTCTGCCCGCCGGAAAGCTGGTCGGGCCGCTTGTTCGCCTGGTCGGCCATGCTCACGGCATCGAGCAACTCCCTGACCCGCGCCGCGCGTTTGTCCGCCGGCCAGTTCTGTACCATCAGCAACGGGTATTCGATGTTCTCGCAAGCCGAGAGCACCGGGATAAGATTGAAGTCCTGGAAAATAAACCCAAGATTCGCGCCGCGAAATGCCGCCGCGGCACTGCGATCCAGTTTCGCGATATCGGTATCGAGCACCTTGAGCGTGCCCTTCGTCGGATGATCCAGCCCGCCGATCATGTTCAGCAGGGTGCTCTTGCCGCTGCCGGAGGGACC
>JBKGZJ010000080.1:0-10228 GCA_046545635.1 Thiohalophilus sp.
GATCGAAGGAGTTGATGTTCCAGATCACACCCTGCACGAACACCTTGTGTTCGTAGAGCGCGATCAACCGTCCCAGGGTACGGGGATCGAGGGTGCGGAACAAAATCGTATTGGTCGGTTTGTTGCCGGCAAACACGCGATAGGGCAGCAGCCGTTCGATCTCCGCCGCATCCAGCCCCCGGGCCTGCATGTCAGCGCGCGCCTCGGTCTCGGTCTTGCCGCGCATGAAGGCTTCGGTCTGGGCGAAGACATTGGACATCAGGGTACGGTGGTGATCGCGGATGCAGTGCAAACTGGTGATCGGGGCGATGATGTCCGCCGGGATCAGCTTGGTCCCCTGGTGCATCAGCTGATAAAATGCGTGCTGGCCGGTGATCCCCAGCTGACCGAACAGCACCGGTCCGGTCTCGTAGTCGGTAATCGGGTTGCCCTGGCGATCCACGCTCTTGCCGTTGCTCTCCATATCCATCTGGCGCAGATAATCGGGCAAATATTTGAGGTGCTGATCATACGGCAATACCGCGTAGGTCTGGGCGCCGAGAAAGTTGTTGTACCAGATACCGAGCAGGCCCAGGATCACCGGCATGTTCTGTTCCGGCGGCGCGCTGCGAAAGTGGCGATCCATATCGCAGGCGCCCTGCAGCATGGCCTCGAAATGATCCATGCCCACTGAAATGGCGATACTCAGGCCCACCGCCGACCACATGGAATAGCGGCCACCGACCCAGTCCCACATGCGAAAAATATTGGATTCGGGGATCCCGAACTCGCCTGCGGCAGCCACATTGTCACTGACCGCGACGAAGTGACGTTCCATTGCCGAGTTGTCACCGGCCACCCGCCGGAACCAGTTGCGCGCGGTCCTGGCATTGACCAGGGTATCCTGCGTGGTAAAGCTCTTGGAGACGATAATAAACAGTGTGGTTTCGGGTTTGATCGACTCCAGGGTGTCGAGAATATGGTTCTCGTCCACATTGGAGACAAAATGCATGCGCAAATCATGGATCGCATACGGACGCAGCGCCTCGCAGGCCATTAACGGCCCCAGATCCGAACCGCCTACGCCGATGTTCACCACGTCGGTGATCGGCTGGCCGCTATAGCCGCGCCATTGACGCGAGCGCACCGCCTCGCTGAGTTCGCGCATCTGTGCCAGCACCGCCTGAACCTGCGGCAGCACATCTTCCCCATCCACCCTGATCGGCCCTGCCCCGGGATCGCGCAGGGCCGTGTGCAACACGGCCCGCTGCTCGGTATGATTAATCCGCTCGCCACTGAACAGGCGCTCGATCCAGTCGGGCAAGTCACACTGCCCGGCCAGGGCCTGCAGGTGGGCCAGGGTCTCGTCGGTGATCCGGTTCTTGGAGTAATCCAGCAACATATCGTCCAGCACGAGGGAGAAACGATCGAAACGGGCCGGATCGTTGTCGAACAGATCGCGCATAGGCACCGATTGCAGCTGCCCGGCGTGCTGGCGCAGTGCCTCCCAGGCCGGCAGGGCGGTACGGGATACCGCAGGCTGTGGTTTGGACATGACGGTCACAAATCCTTCATAATTCATTAGCTTACAGTCTTACAGGGATACTACCACGCTATGCCGGCAAGGCAACCATTGTCTGTCGGTCGGTTCGGATCACAGAGAAAATATTCCGTCAAGGGACACACCCCTCAGTTTGACGGCTATAATGTGCGGTCATTTTGCAACCGATACAGTCAAACCACCATGGCGGCAGAAAAAACTTCCTCGCAAGACGGGTCCCGTCAGACCGGCAAACAGCCGGTGAACGACAAACCGTTGCGTTCCCGGGTCAAACTGTTCGGCAACATCCTTGGCGAGATCCTGCGGGAACATGCCGGGGAGCAGGTATTCAACGCCGTGGAGACTTTGCGCCGGGGCCATATCAGCCTGCGCAAGGCGGACAACCCGAACAAGCGCCGCAAGCTGGCCGAGTATACTGCCACGCTCGATGCCGAGACCCTCGTTCATGTGGTGCGCGCCTTCGCCATCTATTTCAGCCTGGTCAATATCGCCGAAGAGTCCTTCCAGCATCGCATGCGCCGTCGTGATGCCGGGAAAACCGGCCCCACCTGGAAAGGCTCCTACCATGCCGTATTAAAGGAGCTCGAAGGTGACGGCATCGAACCGGCACAGGTCCAGACCCTGCTGGATCGGCTGGCCTACATTCCCGTGTTCACCGCTCATCCGACCGAGGCGAAACGCCGCACCATCCTTGAGGCGCTGCGACGCATTTTCGTGATCAGCGAAGAGCTGGACATCCCCGGCCTGACTCTCAATCAGCGTGAGGAAATCCAGGAAAAACTGCGCCGCCACATCCGCATTCTGTACAAGACCAACGAGGTCCGGGTGCACAAGCCGCAGGTGCTGGACGAGGTCAAAAACGGACTCTATTACTTCAAGGAATCGCTGTTCGACGCGGTCCCGGACACCTATCGCAATCTGGAAAAATCCCTTAACCACATCTATGGCCATGACCATGGTATTAGTGTCCCGAGCTTCATTCGCTTCGGCTCCTGGATCGGCGGTGACCGCGATGGCAATCCGTTCGTCAAACCGGAAACCACCGTCAAAGCCGTCAATATGATGGCTCACGCCGCCGTGGAGGAATACGCCGAACGCGTCCGCGGCCTGAGCCGGACCCTGACCCACTCTTCCCAGCTGTGCGAACCGAACGCGGCCTTTAACGAAAGCCTGCAAGGGGATGAACAGCGCTATCCGCACATCTTTGCCGACCATCCTCACCGTTTTAAACAGGAACCCTATCGGCGCAAGCTGTTCCTCATGCACAAGCGACTGCAGGCGACCCAGGACAAATTACAGTCACGCATCGCCGATGCCGAATATGTCGGCCTGGGTTGCGGTTATATCAACGAACATGAACTGCTCAGGGATCTCTATCTGATCCGCGATTCACTCATCAGTCACGGCGACAGGATCATCGCCGACGGGGAGCTGCAGAACCTGATCCGGCTGGTGGAAACCTTTGGTTTTTATCTGGCTCATCTGGATATTCGCCAGGAATCGACCATCCACACCGAAACGGTCAGCGAGATCATTCGCCAGATCGACGGCAGCGACTACAGCGCGCTGGATGAAGATGGCCGGCTGCATAAACTGGCCGAACTGATTCGCCAGTCGCCGGCGGAGATCGACGCCGAAAAACTGGGCGAGATGAGTCGGGAGACCTTCGAGGTATTCCAGGTCATGGCCCGGCTGCGCGAGGAAGTCAGCCCGCACGCCTTCGGCAGTTACGTCATCTCCATGACCCATCAGGCCAGCCATGTACTGGAAGTGATGTTCCTCGGCTGGCTGGCCGGACTGGCCGGCTACCGCGACGGCGAGCCGTTCTGCCACATTCATATTTCGCCGCTGTTCGAGACGGTCAACGATCTGGCCCATATTGAACCGGTGATGAACCAGTTGCTGGATATCCCGACCTATACCGAACTGCTCAAGGCCGCCGACAACACCCAGGAAGTGATGCTGGGCTACTCCGACTCCTGCAAGGACGGTGGCATTCTCGCCTCCACCTGGAACCTGTATCAGGCCCAGCAGCAGATCACCGCCCTCACCCAGCAACGCGGTATCCGCCTGCGCCTGTTCCACGGTCGCGGCGGCACCATGGGCCGGGGTGGCGGCCCGACCCATGATTCGATCCTCTCGCAACCGACCGGCACCGTGCACGGCGAGATCAAGTTCACCGAACAGGGTGAAGTCCTCTCCTATAAATACAGCAACCAGGAGACCGCCGTTTACGAGCTGACCATGGGCATTACCGGACTGCTCAAGGCCAGCCGCAACCTGATCGAACCGCCGCCGCCGGATAACCCGGAATACCTGGATATCATGGCGCAACTGGCCCAGACCGGTGAACAACATTATCGCGAGCTGACCGACAACACGGCCGGCTTTCTGGACTATTTCTACGAAGCCACCCCGGTGTCGGAAATCGGTCTGCTCAACATCGGCTCGCGTCCCTCGCACCGCAAGAAAACCGATCGCTCCAAGGAGTCGGTGCGCGCCATCGCCTGGGTCTTTGGCTGGGCCCAGTCACGCCATACCATCCCCGCGTGGTACGGCATCGGCATGGCGCTGGAAAAATGGGTCGGTCGCAGTCCGGAAAAACTGCAAAAGCTGCAGGAGATGTATCAGCAATGGCCCTTCTTCAGCGCCCTGCTGAGCAATACCCAGATGTCGCTGTTCAAGGCCGACATGCATATCGCCCGCGATTACGCCAATCTGTGCAAGGATCCGAAAACCGCGGACACCATCTACAAGATGATCAACGCCGAATACAACCGCACCCGCCTGCGCGTGCTCGAGGCCGCCCGACTGCAGGAACTGATGGCCGAAACCCCCAACCTGGCCCTCTCCCTCACCCGGCGCAACCCCTATCTGGACCCCCTCAACCAGATCCAGCGCATCCTCATCGAACGCTTCCGCGACGAGACGATCAGCGAGGAAGACCGCAACCAGTGGCTCAACCCACTGCTGCGCAGCATCAACGCCATCGCGGCGGGCATGCGCAATACAGGTTAAAGAGCCTCTTTTCCCATTCACTGGAAAGTAACGCAGAGTTCGCGGAGGCGCAGAGGCGCAGAGGCGCAGAGAAAAAACAATTTTGAATTTTAAATGTTGAATTGTGAATGGAAACCATCCCTGAAATTCAAAATTTAGAATTCAACATTCAAAACTATATTTTACACACTCTGCGTCTCCGCGACTCCGCGTCCTCTGCGTTCATTCCCAGAAAACTTGAATCAAAGAACGGTCAGGCGACCTGGACGGGGATGGTGTTGCGGGTGTGGGTGATGTTGTTGTGCTCGTCGAGGTAGACGAGTTTGGGCTTGTAGCTGGCCAGTTCTTTCTGGTCCAGGCCGATATAGGCGCAGATGATGATCACATCGCCGGGGTTGGCCTTGTGGGCGGCGGCGCCGTTGACGGAGACGATGCCGGAACCGTCCTCGGCGCGGATGGCATAGGTGGTAAACCGCTCACCGTTGGTAACGTTGTAGATTTCGATCTGCTCGTATTCCCGGATCCCGGAAACTTCCAGCAGTTTGCCGTCGATGGCGCAGGAACCTTCATACTCCAGCTCCGAGTGGGTGACTCGTGCCCGATGCAGTTTGGCCTTCAGCATGGTGGTCATCATGGTCCTGCGCTTCCTCTCTGAATACGAGACTCTTTTCCGGACTGTCTATTTTAGCATGCCCGTCGCGGGCTTCCTACCAGACAAGGTCTTCTTTCATAAGGTGTTTTCGCGCCATCACTTGACAGCGCCGGCGCCTTGCGGCTGCGAGGCTCCGATCGGCAGGTTGTCGATCAGGCGGACCTCGCCGAGGCGGGCGGCGCCCAGCACCACGGCCGGCGCGCCGGCGCGGGGGCGCCGCAGGGTCGTCGCATCGCGCACGCTGACATATTCGGGGACGAACCCGGCATCCGCAAGCCGCGCCATCGCTGCCGCTTCCAGCGCACTCAAATCGGTCTCACCCGCGCGCCATTGTTCACCAACCCATTGCAGGGTGGCGTATAACCCGGGTGCCTGCCGGCGTTCGGCTGCCTTGAGTCGGCCATTACGCGAGCTCATGGCCAGACCGTCCGTTTCCCGGCAGGTCGGCAGGCCGATCACTTCCACCGGCATATTCAGATCGGCCACCAGCTTGCGTACCACCAGCAACTGCTGATAATCCTTTTCGCCGAACAGGGCGATATCCGGCAAGACCGCCTGAAACAGCTTGGTCACGACCGTGGCAACGCCGGTGAAATGGCCGGGACGATGCGCGCCTTCCAGATCCGTCGTCAACTGCGGCACCTCCACCCGGGTCACCGCCTCCCGCCCTTCGGGATACATGGCCGTCTCGTCCGGGGCAAAGACGGCCGCCACACCCAGCGCCGCCAGCTGTTGCCGATCCTGGTCAAACGTGCGGGGATAGTGCCGGTAGTCCCCGGCGTCGTTGAATTGCAGCGGGTTGACAAAGATACTGACCACCACCCTGTCGCCCCGGCGCGCGGCCTCGCGGACCAGGCTCAGGTGGCCTTCATGCAAATTGCCCATGGTCGGGACAAAGGCGATGCGCCAGCCGGCGGCCCGCCACGACAGGCTTTGCAGCTGCATGTCACGTACGGCATCGAAAATCCGCATGAACGCCTAGTCGGCCTGTTTGCAGCGATAGACGTCATAGACCCGCTTGCCATCCTCGATTCCGCTGGTGGCAACGATGGTATCGCCTTTGAGATCGACCGCATGGTTACGCGCCAGGACTTCCAGCTCTTCCTGCATGGTCTCTTCCTTGCGCGCCACACCGGCCACGGTGGACTTGACCGAGACGGTGGTCTTGCCCAGTCGTTTGCAGCCCTCGACATGCTGTGACTCGACCACCTTGACCTGTTCAGCGGCCGGATCCAGCTTGACCCAGCTGCAACCCTGCAGGGCCACCAGTGCCATTACCACGAAAAGCTTTTTCATACTGTTCTCCAGAGAAACGTTGTTTGACCTGAAACCTTTAACCTTCTAAAGATTCGCTTATTGATAGGTATGCTCCGCTTGCGGAAACTCGCCGGCTTTGACCTGGCGCACATATTCCGCAATCGCCGCGTTGACCCCCTTGCCCGGGCCCAGTTCAGCCAGAAAGTCCTTCACAAAACGCGGCCGTTTGCCCGGGGTAATGCCCAGTAGATCATAGATCACCAGCACCTGGCCATCGCAGTCGGCGCCCGCGCCGATGCCGATGGTGGGTATCGACACCGCGGCGGTAATCTGCGCGGCCAGTTGTCGGGGAATACACTCCAGCACCACCAGTCCCGCGCCGGCCGCTTCCAGCGCCACGGCATCCTCGATCATCCGCCGGGCGGCGTCGGCGTCGCGCCCCTGGACTTTGTAGCCGCCCAGCTCGTTCACCGACTGGGGCAGCAGCCCGAGATGACCGCAAACCGGCACGCCGTTGTCGATCAGGTGTTTCACTCGCGGTATCAGCGCACCGCCGCCTTCGAGCTTGACCATGTCGGCCCCGGCCGCCAGCAGGGCACGGCCGTTTTCCAGCGCCAGCGCGTCCGTGGTGTCACTTTGATAGGGCATATCGGCGATCAGCATCGCCCGTTGCCGGGCCCGGGCGACATGACCGGTATGATAAATCATGTCGGCCATGCTCACCGGCAAGGTCGAATCATGCCCCTGGATCACCATGCCCAGCGAGTCGCCCACCAGTAATACGTCCACGCCGGCCTGTTCGCACTGACTGGCCAGGCTCGCGTCATACGCGGTCAGCACCGCGATCTTCTCGCCGCGCTGTTTCATATCGCGCAACGCGCGGGCATCCAGAGGTTGTGTCGTTTCTGTCCGGGTCATAATTCCAGCGGACCGGGATTGAAATAGTGTCTGCCGCTGCGGATTTTGCTGATCTGGTCCAGCAGCAGCGCGTAATCCTGCGCCTTGTTGGCAAAATCAATTTCCGCGGCATTGACGATCAACAGCGGCGAGGCATTATAGTCATGAAAAAACGCCATGTAACTTTCACTCAGTCGGTGCAGATAATTGGGATCCAGACTGCGTTCATAAGCGCGGCCACGTTCGGTAATGCGCTTGCGTAACACCTCGACCGGCGCCTGCAGATAAACCACCAGGTCGGGTTGCGGTCCGTTCACCGCCACGTGCTGGTAGACCTGATCATAGAGTTTGAACTCCTCGGCATCCAGGGTCAGCTCGGCAAACAACCGATCCTTTTCCATCAGAAAGTCGGCCACGCGCACCGGGGCGAACATATCGCTCTGTTGCAGGGTCTGAATCTGGCGTACCCGCTGGAACAGGAAAAACAACTGGGTCTGCAGGGCCGCAGCACGGGGGTTCTCGTAGAACCGTTCCAGAAAGGGGTTTTCGTCCGCGCCTTCGAGAATCAGATCCGAGCCGAAAGAGTCGGCCAGGCGTCGGGCCAGCGTGGTCTTGCCCACCCCGATCGGCCCTTCCACCACAATATAACCGAGAGAACCGCTGTCACGCATCGTGCAGACACTCCGGCCGATCCGCCGCCACCCGGGACAGGAGCGCCTGCAGCGAACCGTGACCCGAAATGGTGAAATCGGGGGCGACGATTTCCTGCAACGGGAACAACACAAAAGCGCGTTCTGTCATGCCCGGGTGCGGAATGGTTAAACGTTGATCGTTGATCGTTTCCTCACCATAGAGTAACACATCCAGATCCAGGCTACGCGGGCCCCAGCGTTCGCCGTCGCGCACCCGTCCATGCGCCTGCTCGATCGCCTGCAAGGCATCCAGCAAGGCATGGGGTGACAATTCGGTCTCCAGGGCGACCACCGCGTTGATATAGTCCGGCTGATCGGCCGGTCCCATCGGCGCCGAACGATACAACGAGGAGGCCGCGCGCAGCCGCGAGGCGCGCAGCTGTGCCAGTTCGGCTATTGCCTGTCTCACCTGGGCGAGCGGGTTATCGAGATTACTGCCCAGCGCAATGTAGCTGTCAATCATGTCTGTTTTTTCCGCCGTCGTCGGCCGCGTCGGCTTTTGGTGCCCGGGGACACGGCCTGCAGCATTTCCCGCTGGATTTTTTCATTCGCCTGCTGGAATTCTGTCCACCACTCACATAATTCATCCAGCGGCTCACCGGCCTGCTTGCGCAGCAACAGAAAATCATACCCCGCGCGAAAACGCGACTGCTCCAGCAGTCTTACCGCCCGCTTGCCCTGGCGTCGGACCAGACGTGCCTGCATCTGCCAGGTTTCCTTCATCGGCAGAGTGAAACGTTTGGGAATGGTGATACGCCGGGTCTGCTGCTGCACCACGTCCCGTCCCGCCTGGTGCAGTGCCTGCAGTTCGGATTCCCCCTGTTCCTGCAACAGGGTCGCCTGCTGCTGTACCGGCGGCCACAACAGTACCCCGAACAAAAAGAACGGGGTCACCGGTTTTTCATTCTGAATGCGCCGATCGGTATTCGCCAGGCCCGCCTCGATAAAACGCCGGGTATAGCCCTCATCGGTTTGCAGCCGTTCGGCCGTCTGGGGAAACAGAAACTGGAACAGGCCATATTGGAGTAACAATTCGAACGTCCGCACCGCATGCCCGGACATGAACAGTTTGAGCATCTCTTCGAACAGGCGCGCCGGCGGCACATCGAGCAGACGCTCGCCATGGCGGGCAAACATCCCCTCAAGTTCGGGATCGAGGCTGAAATCGAGTTTGGCCGCAAAGCGCAGGGCGCGCAGCAAGCGGACCGGATCCTCCTGAATCCGCACATCGGGATCCCCGATCATGCGCAGCCGCTGTTGTTCCAGATCCGCCATGCCGCCGGTGTAATCGACGATGGAAAAATCGGCGATGTTGTAATACAGCGCATTGACCGTAAAATCACGTCGAAAGGCATCTTCTTCCAGGGTGCCGAAGACGTTATCCCGCAAAATCATCCCGTCGGTCATCACCCCGTCCTCGTCACCGTCGCGATGCTGGGCCCGGAAGGTGGCCACCTCGATAATGTCCCGCCCGAAATGGACATGCGCCAGGCGAAAACGGCGGCCGATCAGCCGGCAATTGCGAAACAGTTTTTTGACATCCTCCGGCGTGGCGTCGGTCGCCACATCGAAATCCTTGGGCTGGTGGCGCAACAGCAGATCGCGCACGCCGCCCCCGACCAGATAGGCGGCAAAACCGGCCTTTTTCAGCCGATACAGCACCTTGAGCGCGTATTCACTGATATCGGCGCGGGAGACCGCATGGGCATTACGTGGGATGATTTCTGGCTGCAACGGATGATGGCTCGTAATATGCTAATTATTAAAGCAATTTGATTGGCGTCCGATAATAACAAAAAATCGGTGCAATCACGCACTTTTCGCCAGCCTGTCCCCGTGACCGGATCGCGGGGACCACTTGCCAAACATAATAAATGAGGATGCCATGCGACTGACACGTCCACTGCTCACTGCCTCCCTGCTGGGAGTCAGCCTGAACGCCACCGCCCTGCCCTTTGCCACCTACGAGGCCCGCTCGGCCGGGATGGGCACCACCGGCGTGGCCAGCAGCAACATTGCCTCGGCCCCGTTCAGCAACCCGGCCATGCTCGCCGCCCAGCGCTTCGAGGATGATTTTTCCCTCACCGCCGGGCTCGGCGTGCAGGCGATCGATAACGAAAACCTGCTGGAGGATATCGAGGATTTCAGCGACGCCTACGATGCCGGTGATGATGCCGGCATGGAGGCGGCCGC
>JBKGZJ010000081.1:0-10170 GCA_046545635.1 Thiohalophilus sp.
TGCGTCTCCGCGAGCTCTGCGTTATTTATAGTTAATTTGAAAAGTGGAAGTTTAGTTTATGCGTCCAGCTCATTTGATGTCGGTTCTCGATAAGGAATTTTTAAGCGCCCGCGAGGGGCAGCATACGCCGGTGATGATCTGGGGGCCGCCCGGGGTGGGCAAGTCGCAGATTATCGGCCAGATCGCGGAAAAACATCAGGTGCCGCTGATCGATATTCGCCTGTCGCAGATGGAACCCAGCGATCTGCGCGGGATCCCGTTTCGCAACGGCGAGACGGTGGAGTGGGCGGTGCCGGCGATCTTGCCCGATGCCAAACGTCACGGGCCGCAGGGCATTCTGTTTCTGGATGAGATCACCTCGGCCACACCGAGTGTCTCGGCGGCGGCCTATCAGTTGATCCTGGATCGGCGTCTGGGCGAGTACGAGATTCCTGACGGCTGGGCCATTTTCGCCGCCGGGAACCGCCAGGGCGATCGCGGTGTCACCTATACCATGCCGGCGCCGCTGGCCAACCGTTTCTCCCATTTCGAGTTCGAGGTCAACCTGGACGACTGGGTGGCCTGGGCCTATCAACACGGGGTGGATGAACGGGTCATCGCCTTCGTCCGTTTTCGACCGGAACTGCTGTTCGAATTCGATCCGGCCCACAACCCGATGGCGTTTCCCTCGCCCCGTTCCTGGGAGTTCGCCAGCCGCGCGCTGCACAAGTTTGAACATCACAATGACATTCGCCTGGGCACCCTGCAGGCCTGCGTGGGCCCGGCCGCCGGGATCGAGCTCAATGCCTTTATCAACAACCTGGATCAGCTGCCGGATATCGATGCCATCGTGCGTGGCGAGACGGTCTCGGCTCCGAAGGAGATCGATCTGCAATACGCCGTGGCGGCGTCCCTGGTCGGTCGCGCCATCAAGGCCCGGGAGAGCGAGGAATCCATGCAGGTGCACGGCAACATCATCGAGTATGCCAACGCCTTCCCGCAGAAGGAGATGGGCGTGATGCTGGTCTCCGACATGCACCGGGCCATCGGCCAGGATATTTTCAACGTGCCGCAGTTTGCCAAATGGTCGAATGCCGTGGCCGACGTTATGCTCTACAACTGAACCGAACGGGTTGTCGAAGGATATGAGCGAGCAGGATCTGGAAACCAAGCTGGCTGCCGCGCGTACCAAACTGATCATCGACAAGCCGTTTCTGGGCGCGCTGGTGTTGCGCCTGCCGATGGTCAAGGGCGATCCCGGATGGTGCAAGACCACCGCCACCGATGCGCGCAAATTCTATTACAACGAAGAGTACATCAACGATCTGAGTCTGGCCCAGACCCAGTTCGTGCTCGCCCATGAAGCGCTGCACTGCGCCCTGTCCCATTTCGCCCGGCGCCAGCATCGGGTACGCCATCGCTGGGATCTGGCCTGCGACTTTGCGATCAACCCGTTACTGATCAAGGACGGCCTGACGCCGCCGCCCAATGCCCTCTACCAGCCGATGTTCGACGGCATGACCGCCGAAGAGATCTATCCCATGCTGGACGATTTCGAGAACGAAACGCCGCAGGACCAGCATGTCTACGACGAGTCGGATGCCGACGGCGAAAACCCGCAGGGCGACAGGGCGCCGCCGACAGAAACCCCGTCGTCCCCGCAGGACCGGCCGGACGAGCGGGGCAGTGACGCGGATCAGCAACCCGATTCGCAACCCGACCCGGGCCAGGGCGGCGACAGCGACGCGGAGAACGACGACAACGAAGCCGACGATGGCAGCGGCACCCGATCACAGCTCGATGAGGACGAAATCAAGGGCGGCGGTTCGAGCCCCGAACCCGATGAATCGGATTCCCCCGAGGGGGCCCCGCAGCCGGCGCCGCTGTCGCACAGCGAGAAAGAGGCGCTCAGCGTACAGTGGAAACAGCGCCTGGCCGGGGCGGCCCAGTCGGCCATGCAGGCCGGCAAGCTGGGCGATGACATGGCGCGCCTGGTGGATTTTCTGCTCCAGCCGGAGCTGCCCTGGCGTTCGCTGCTGGCGCGCTACATGAGTTCCGTGGCGCGCGATGATTACAGCTACACCCGGCCCAACCCGCGGCGCGGCGATCCGGCGGTCTATCCCAGCCTGCGCAGTCAGCAGGTGGATATCGTGGTGGCGATCGACACCAGCGGCTCGGTCTCCGACGCCGAGATCCAGGAGTTCATCTCGGAAATCGATGCCATCAAGGGCCAGATGCGCGCCCGCATCACCCTGGTCGCCTGCGATTCCGAGCTGGCCGAGGAGGGCCCCTGGGTGTACGAGCCGTGGGATGAGTTCACCAAACCGGTGTCGATCAAAGGCGGCGGCGGGACCTCGTTCGTGCCGGTGTTCGAATGGGCCGAACGCCAGGACCGGTATCCTGAATTGCTGATCTACTTTACCGATGCCGAGGGCCGGTTCCCCAAATACGAGCCGGGGTTCCCGGTGATCTGGCTGGTCAAGGGCAAGGCCAAAGTGCCCTTTGGCCAGCGCATCCAGCTGAACTGATACAATAGACGCATGGAACTGTCCAACGAAGACGCACTGCGCCTGAATGTGCTGCTGAATCAGGATCTGCAGGCGATCCGCATCGACGAGTCGAAAATGATCGTCTATGGCCTCTCCGACAAGGGCGAGGCGACGGTCTCGCTCAATCCCAATTGCCGGGACGAACAATATCTCAAGCAGGTCAGGGAACTGATTTCCACCCAGGTGCTGGGCTCACCGGGCGGCTATCCGGTTTTCCTGCGCCGCTGGACCCGGATGGGCCAGACCAAAGACAAGAGCCTCGACAAGCTGCTGCAACTGGGCGAGCCCGAGGCGGTGGTGGCCGTGGTGCACGCCGAAGGGCTGACCGACGATCTGGCCCGCCGCGCCTGGTGGGCGATGCCCTGTTCGGAAAACGCCCGCTGCATGCTGCGCCGCGAGGCCGTGGTGCAGGGCGGGATGGGGCCGGTGCTGGCCGATTTCCTGCTCGAATTCCTGCCCTTCGAGGAAGAACCCCGCGACATCGTCGAGTCGGTGCGCCTGGTGCTGCAGCCGGGGCTGATCGATGAGCAGACCCGCGCCGATCTGTGGGCCAGGGGACAACGCAAGAACGCCTATCTGGTCGGCTTTCTCAAGACCCTGCCGGACGCGCTGCCCGAGCCGGCGACGCCCCATCCTGAATTCGAAAATCTGCAACCGGCCCTCGATGCCCTGATCGAGCAGGGTAATCCGGCGGCGCGGCAACTGCGGCGCACGCTGGATGCGCCCGGCCAGGCCTTTCTCAAGACCGCCATGCAGGTGATGAAAAAGCCGGCCAACCAGGACGTGGTGGTGGCCCTGCTGGAGGCCATTGAAGACTATTTTGCCGATCTGCATCCCGGTTGCGAGCCGTGCCGCGAGGTCGACACGGTTCTGGATACCGCCCGTCGCTGTTGCGCGGATCCGCAGCAACTGCCGGCACCGGCCCGCGAGCTGATCGAACAGCTGCCCGAAAGCCGGGAGCTGGCCGAATCGGCCCTGGTGCTGGCGCAAATGGGGGTGCCGGTGATCAACCCCATCTTTGCCGTGACCGATTCGGTAGGCTCGGTGATGCGGCGCAAGATCGAACCGGTCAGCACCCCGTTTTTTGAACACGCCAACCGGCTGCTGGGCCAGTCCTGAGCCGATGGCACTGAAGTTCTCCCGCGTTGCGCTGTCGCTGGTCGTCAAGGTTCCGCTGGAGGTGCTGGAACAGCATATGGTCGCCAACCCGGCGGTGGTCGGCGAGGAACTGGCGCGCGAGGTGGCCCTGTATGCGCAGCAAAACAGCCTGGGCTATTATCCGGCGCTGGACTATTTTCTCGAACACGGCGGCCTGGACCCGGATCTGCTCAATGCGGTCGAAAGCATAACCTGGCTGGTGACCGGTCTGGTGCGCGAAGAGATCAAGACGCGCCTGCGACCGGTGTTTTCCACTATCCAGTTTGAGTCCATTCAGGCGCTGGCCTATACCATGCCCACCGTGCGCCCCGGCCAGAACAATGCCCTGTTGCGCCTGGGCGAGCATTTCACCCCGGACCAGGTCAAGCTGACCCTGATCGCCACGTCGATCCGCCATCGCGACACCCCCGAGACCGCGATCAAGATGGCCGAACGGATGACCTGGCGCTGGCTGCATGAACACTTCGAGGCGATCGATATCACCAACATTCGTTATCTGGGGGCGGACGGGGAGGATACGCAGGCATGATCCGGGTTCAAATGTACTGCACCAAAGCCTGTCCTTATTGCCTGCGCGCCGAACAACTGTTGCGCAAACGCAAGATTCGTTTTGAAAAGATCCGCGTGGATTTGGCCAAAGGCAAGTTGCGCGAGATGCTCAAACGCAGCAAACGGGATACGGTGCCGCAGATATTCATCGGCGATCGTCATATCGGCGGTTATGACGAACTGCGCAAGCTGGATAAAAACGGCAAATTGTCAAGGCTGTTACAATCCGAAGCTCGCACTTGATCCTGAACTGTCGTTTGGCATGATTCGATGGTAATGTTTATCCAGGACGTTTTCGATAAACAGATAGCGATAGCAGGGGATTTATATGGCCGCCTCGATGGAATCCGCCGCGCCACAAACTGACAGCCAGGAATTGCGCTCGGCGTATCAACGGCTGCGCAAGGCCAGTGAGCTGATTTGTGAGCCGTTGTTTATCGACGATTACGGCGTACAGACCATGCCTGACGTCAGTCCGCCCAAATGGCACCTGGCGCACGTCAGCTGGTTTTTCGAAACCTTTTTGCTCAAACCGTTTGTCGACGATTACCGGGAGTTTCATCCCGATTACGTGCGCCTGTTCAATTCCTACTACGAACAGGTCGGAGTCTATCATCCCCGCCCGCAGCGCGGGCTGTTATCGCGTCCGACTGTGGATGAGATCTACACCTATCGCGCGCATGTCGACGCGGCGATGTTGCAACTGATCGACTCGGGCCGGGTCGAAGCCGACGCACAAATCCGCGAACGTCTGGTCACCGGGCTGCATCACGAACAGCAACATCAGGAACTGTTGCTGACCGACATCAAACATATCCTCGGCATGAATCCCCTGCGACCCGCCTACCGGGAATGTGAGCTGCCACAGGGCATGGTACAGCCGCTCGATTTTATCCGCTTTACCGGCGGCCTGAAAAAGCTCGGCGCTGACGAGGACGATTTTGCTTATGATAACGAGCGGCCCCGGCACGATATCTGGCAGCCGCCGTTTCGCATCGCCTCGCGCCCGATCACCAATGGCGAATACATCGATTTCATCGAGGACGGCGGTTACCTGCACCCCGAGTTATGGCTGGCCGACGGCTGGGCCGCGATCAAGGCCGGACAATTTCGTGCCCCGCTGTACTGGGAGAACCGCGACGGTCAGTGGTGGCATTATACCCTGGGCGGCATGCAGCCGGTCGATCTCCATGCCCCGGTGGCGCATGTCAATTATTTCGAAGCCAATGCCTATGCCAGCTGGGCCGGCAAGCGCCTGCCGAGCGAGGCCGAGTGGGAAACGGCGGTGGAAAATCTGCCCGTCGAAGGCAATCTGCGCAACAGCGGTTATCTGCAACCGCTCGCCGCGGACGCGGCAGCACCAGGTTTGAGCAAAATGTATGGGGACGTCTGGGAATGGACGCAAAGCGCTTACGGGCCTTATCCCGGCTATCGGCAGGCCGAGGGGGCGCTGGGCGAATACAACGGCAAATTCATGTGCGGGCAGTATGTGCTGCGCGGCGGCTCCTGTGTCACACCGGCCGACCATATCCGTCGCACCTATCGCAACTTTTTCTATCCCGGCGATCAATGGCAGTTTTCCGGGATACGCCTGGCGGAGGACATCTGATGTCGAAGATGCCTGTCGTCTATTATTATGACGAACACCCGCCGGAGGCGGATTTTTACGCCGAGGTGATTGCCGGACTCAAGCGCCGTCCGCGCCGGATTCCACCGAAGTTTTTTTATGACGAGCGCGGCTCCGAACTGTTCGATGCCATCTGTCGTACCGAGGAATATTATCCCACCCGCACCGAACAGGCCCTGTTGCAACAACATGCCGGTGAGATCGCCGATCTGATCGGCGAACGCTGCCTGTTGATCGAACCGGGCAGCGGCACCAGCGAGAAAGTCCGCTTGCTGCTGGATGTTCTGCGTCCCGCCGCGTATCTGCCGATGGACATCTCGCGTGATTTTCTCTATCAGGCCGCCGATCAGGTCGCGCAGGAATACCCCTGGCTGGAAGTGCACGCCGCCTGTGTCGATTTCACCGCGCCGTTGAGCCTGCCGTTCTGCCCGCCGGGCGGTCGTAAACTGATTTTTTTCCCCGGCTCCAGCATCGGCAACTTCGAGCCTGAACAGGCGCAAACGTTTTTACACAACCTGCGCCCGGTGGCCGGGCCAGAGGGCAGCCTGCTGATCGGCGTGGATCTGAAAAAAGATCCGGCGATTCTCAATGCCGCCTATAACGATCGGGCGGGCGTGACCGCGGCGTTCAATCTCAACCTGTTACACCGCATCCGGCGGGAACTGGATGCCGGGCTCGACCCCGATCTGTTCGAACATGCTGCCTGGTACAACGACACACTGGGCCGGATTGAAATGCATCTTGTCAGCCGGCAGGCCCAGCAACTGACGATCGACGGCCAGCTGTTCGAGTTCGACAAGCACGAAACCATCCACACCGAAAGCTCCTACAAATACACCGTCGGGGAATTCATCGACCTGGCGGGGCGGGCCGGCTTCACCAGCCGCCAGGTCTGGACCGATCCCGATCAGCTCTTCAGCCTGCACTACTTCGATGTGAGAGAGTAAAGAGAATAACGCAGAGGCGCAGAGGAGTGCAATTTTGAATTCTGAATGTTGAATTTTAAATTGAAGAAATCGCATTTAACTCAAAATTCACCATTCAAAATTAATTAATCCAATCGTAGGTCAGGTTGCGCGCAGCGCTACCTGACGCTCTTTTTTGAGGAATTGTCACGTAGGCTATCGCCAACGTGACCTACCCACTGAATAATTATGAATTCTTAATGTTGAATTTTGAATTAACTACAAATCCGTAATTCAAAATTTAAAATTCAACATTCAAAATTATATCGTCGCGTCTCTGCGTTAATCTTTTTTGTCTATGGTTGCCGGTGGTTTGGCGAGGGAGCGCAGTTGCAGGTGCAGGGCGGCCTTGGCGAGCAGGTGGGCGCTGACCGGGGCGGTGATGAACAAAAACAGGGTGACCAGGACCTCGTGCAGGCTGAGTTCGCCGCCGCGGCTGAAGTATATGGATGAAGCGAACAGCAGGCTGCCGACCCCCAGAGTGGTGGCCTTGGTGGGGCCGTGCAGGCGGGTATAAAAATCTTTCAGGCGTACCAGGCCCAGTGAACCGATAAAAGTGAATACCGCGCCAGTCAGGATCAATGCTGAGATGATGTATTCGGCCATAAGGATTACTCGATAATGTCGCCGCGCAACAGGTATTTGCACAGTGCCACGGTGCCGACAAAGCCCATCAGGGCGATCAGCAGGGCCGCTTCGAAATAGATGTTGCTGGCGGAGTGAATACCGAACAGCACCAGCAGGGCGATGGTATTCACATACAGGGTATCCAGCGCCAGAATCCGGTCCGGGGCATCCGGCCCGAACAGCAATCGCCAGAAATTAAGCACCACGGCCAGTGTCACCAGGGTAAAGGCGATGGGGATGACGGTCTCGATCATGGTTCGAACACCTCCTTTAACGGCGCTTCATAACGCTGTTTGATCTTCTTCACCAGCGCCTCGCTGTCGGTTTCATGCAGGGCGTGGACCAGCAGATGGCTGTGATCTTCGGCAAGTTGTACCGACACGGTGCCCGGTGTCAGGGTAATGGTGTTGGCCAGCATGCTGATGGCCAGTTCATTGCGCAGATCCAGCGGCAGTTGGACAAAAACGGGATGCAGTTTCTTCGGCCGGCCGAGAATCAGCGCCGCCACGATCAGGTTGGCCACGATGATATCGAACAGGACGATGACGATGAACCTGAGCAGCACCAGCGGCCGGGCAATGCGCACCTGCTCCGGCCAGAAATGGCGGGTAAACAGCGGGATCGCCCAGCCGAGCAGCAGTCCCAGCAGCAGGTGGCCGGGGGCGAAGCTGTTGACCAGCAACAGCCAGATCCCTGCCAGCGCCAGGGTCAGTACGGGATGGGGTAGCAGACGTTGTCTCATGTGCCGCTTCCTCCCAGGACCGCGCGAATATAGATCTCCGGCTGCAGCAGTTGTTCGGCGATGGTGCGGGCCATACTGTCCACCGGCCCGGCGCCGATTACCAGGGCAAGACACAACAGCAACAGACCGCCGACCGGAAGCAGCTCTGTGCCCAGGTGCCAGGCGATTTGAGGCGTCTTCCCGGCGGGCCTGTCACTGACCACCGAGCGATAGAAGAGCACGCTGCCCGAGCGTGCCAGAGCGATGATGGTCAGCAGGCCGCCACCGAGGACGACCGCCAGTACCCAGGCGATAGCCGGGCTGTCCAGTGCCGCGCGCAGGATCAAAAACTTGCCCACAAAGCCCGACAGCGGCGGCAGCCCGGCCACCAGAATGGCGAGAATAAAAAACAGCCCGCCGAGCAGGCGACGGTCCGCCAGGACCACATTGGGGACAAACTGATCCCCGGCTTCCACGCGGCGCCGGGCGATGCTGTCGGCCAGCAGGAAAAAGGCGCCGCCGGCAAAGCAGGTATGCGGCAGATAATAGAGCCCGGCGGCAATCCCGTCGATGCCCCCCAGGGCGAGGGCGGTGAGCAGGGTGCCGACCGAGATGACCACCAGCCAGGCGATCTGCCGGCGCAGGGCGGTGCTGGCCAGCACCCCCAGGGTTCCCAGGACCAGGGTCGTCAGGGCCAGCGGCAACAGCCAGGCATCGAGCAGGTCCGCGGCGGCCCCCTGGCCGTAGAGCAGGGTATCCAGGCGTAAAATCCCGTAGGCGCCGACCTTGGTCATGATCACAAACAGCGCCGCCACCGGCGCGCTCGCCGCCGAGTAAGCCGCCGGCAACCACAGGTGCAGCGGCACCAGCGCCGCCTTGAGCGCGAACACGCCGAACAGCAACAGCCCGGCCAGACGCACCAGGCCGATCTGGTCGGGCGTCACCTGACTGATCTGCACGGCCAGATCGGCCATGTTGAGGGTGCCGAGCGTCCCGTACAGGGTGCCGACGGCAAACAGAAACAGCGTGGAACCGGCCAGATTGATCGCCACAAAGTGGAGTCCGGCACGGGTCCGGCGGGGACCGCTGCCATGGAGTAACAGACCGTAGGAGGCGAGCAGCAGGATCTCGAAAAAGACGAACAGGTTGAACAGATCGCCGGTCAAAAACGCCCCCTGCAGACCGAATAGCTGCAGCTGGAACAACACATGAAAATGGCGCCCGGCCCGATCCGCCCCCTGGCAGGCATACAGCAGCGCGAACAGGGCCAGCAGGGCGGTAATCGATACCATCCAGGCGGCGAGCGGATCGGCGACCAGGATAATGCCGAACGGGGCCTGCCAGTCGCCCAGCGCATAGACCTGCAGGGGGCCGTCGAGCACGCTTTGCAACAAGACAACGGCAACGGCGACCTGGGCCAGCACGGCCAGCAGACTGATGCCCCGCTGCCAGCGGACCGTCATGCGGCGCAGCAGGAGCAGCAGGATGCCGCTTAACAGCGGCAGGAGGATCGGGGCGATAACCAGATGGGTCGTCATACGTCGCGCCCGTCCACGTGATCATTGCCCAGTTCCGCGCGCGCCTTGAGGGCCAGCACGATGACAAAGGCGGTCATGCCGAAGCTGATCACAATCGCCGTCAGCACCAGCGCCTGGGGCAGGGGATCGGTGTACTGGCTGATACCCTCGCGAATGATCGGCGGTTGCCCGATGGTCAGACGGCCCATGGCAAACAGGAAGACGTTGACCGCATAGGAGAGCAGGGTCAGTCCCAGGACCACCGGAAAACTGCGTCCGCGCAGTGTCAGATAGACCCCGCAGGCGGTCAGCACGCCGATGATGAAGGATAACAGCGCTTCCATCAGGCAGACTCCCCGGCCGATTTGTGTTCCGTGTCATCACCGCTGTGCAGCATGCCGATAAAGATCAGAATCAGCAGCGTCGCACCCACCACGGTCAGATAGACGCCCAGGTCGAACAGCATGGCCGAGGCCAG
>JBKGZJ010000082.1:0-10154 GCA_046545635.1 Thiohalophilus sp.
TTTTAGAACGGCATCCCGTGCATATGCCCTGTCATGCCGAGGATCATCGGAATGGAGAGCAGGGTGTTGGTGCGCGAGGCCATCAGGGCGATGGTCTTGGCCTTGGCTTTTTCGGCGTCGGAGGCTTCGACCAGACCCAGTACCTTCTTCTGGTTCGGCCAGATCAGGACCCAGACGTTAAACAGCATGATGGTGCCCAGCCAGGCGCCCATGCCGATAACCTGATAACCCTGCTGGAAGGTAAACGCGGCAACGAAGCCGGAGCCGTCGGCCGTGTGCAGTGCTTCCAGGGCCAGCGCACCGGTGATCCAGGTGGCCACAGCGGCCCAGCGGAACCAGAGCAGGGCGCGGGGGGCTACGTACTTGCCGATGGCCGCCGGCCCGGGGCCGTCAGAGTCCGCGGTGGCAATGGCCTGTGCGGGCACCTGAACGAAGTTGAAGTAATAGAGCAGACCAATCCAGGTGATCCCCACGAGGACGTGGATCCAGACCCAGAATTCCAATGGATTGACGGCACCGCCGCGACCCATCACAAAGATAATGATGATCGACAGGATGATGCCCGAGACGATTGTTCCGGTAATCGACTTGAGTGGATTCATAACGGTTTTTTCCCCTCTGATATTGATAGTGTATTGGTTAGATTGTTCTGCGGAGCTTATTTTGAGTATTTTACTATAGTATTCTCCTGGCGGTCACCCCTGTTTCAGGCCGCTTCCGGTCAGGATTCGCCGTGGGTGCTACAATCGCCAACTTGTGAAGTTAGGTTAGTGTGTTTCATGGATGCTGTCGACCTGAGTATTTTTTCCAGCCGGCTGGATGCGGTGTGCGACGAAATGGGGGCCGTGCTGCAGCGTGCCGCCTTCTCGCCCAATATCCGCGACCGGCTCGATTTCTCCTGCGCCATTTTTGATGCCCGGGGACAGTTGTGCGCGCAGGCGGCGCATATTCCGGTGCACCTGGGCAGCATGGCCTATGCCATGGGCGATATCGTGCGCCGGATCGACTGGCTGCCGGGCGATATGGTGATCGTCAACGATCCCTATCTGGGCGGCACCCATTTGCCCGACGTGACGGTCATAGCGCCCCTGTTTGTGGCCGGCGAATGTCTCGGCTATGTCGCCAATCGCGCCCACCATGCCGACATCGGTGCCGAGTCCCCCGGTTCCATGCCCATCTCCTCCACCCTGAAAGAAGAAGGCCTGGTACTGCCTCCCACCAAACTGGTGGTAGCCGGGGAGCTGGACAGCGCCCTGCTCGAGCGGATTGTCGGCCAGGTGCGCAGCGGCGCCACCGGGCGCGGCGATTTTGCCGCGCAGATGAGTGCCAATCGTGCCGGCCTCGGCCGCCTGGCGGAACTGATCGCGCCGCTGGGCAAAGCCTCTTTTGTCCGCGGCCTGGTGGAGCTCAATGACTATGCCGGGCGTCTGGCACGCAGTGCACTGGTAACCATTCCCGACGGGGATTATGCCTTTGTCGATTATCTGGATGATGACGGCCTGGGGCATACCGATCTGGCCATTGCGGTGAATCTGCAGGTGCAGGCGGGGCAGGTGGTCGTGGATTTTCAGGGCACCGCGCCGCAGACGCCCGGCAATGTGAACTGTCCGTTATCGGTCGCGGCGGCCGCGGTCTATTACGTCTTCCGCTGCCTGATGCCGCCGCAGACCCCGGCCTGTGCCGGCAGTTTCCGGCCCATTACCCTGCAGGCGCCCGAAGGCTGCCTGGTCAACGCCCGGCGCCCGGCGGCGGTGGCCGCGGGTAACGTGGAGACCAGCAGCCGCATCGTCGATGCGGTCATGGGCGCGCTGGCGCAGGCCCTGCCCGGGCGCATTCCCGCCGCCAGCCACGGCAGCATGAACAACCTGGCCATGGGCTATGCGGGGGGCCATGCCGGCGAGCCCGGAACAGCGGGCTGGGACTATTACGAGACCATCGGCGGCGGCATGGGCGCCGGCCATGCTGGCGGTGGACTCGACGGGGTACAGACCCACATGACCAACACCCGCAACACCCCCCTGGAAGTGCTCGAATCCAACTACCCCCTGCGCCTGCGTCGCTACGCCCTGCGCACCGGCTCCGGCGGCGCCGGGCAACGGCGCGGCGGCGACGGCCTGATCCGCGAATTCGAATTCCTCGCCCCCGCCTCGGTCACCCTGTTAACCGAGCGCCGCACCCACACCCCCTGGGGTCTCGAAGGCGGCGAGCCCGGGCAGGCGGGCGTCAATCGGCTCAACGGACAGCCGTTGCCCGGCAAGATCCGTCTAGATGTTAAGGCCGGCGATGTGCTGACCATCGAAACACCGGGCGGGGGCGGGTATGGGCAACGAAGGGACGAGTGACGAGGGACGAGGAAAAGCAGTAACGACAAAGACGGGAGAATCAATCAGGGTGTTATGGTACTTCTCCGAATATTTATGACAAAGTAAGTTAATTCAAACTTTGAAGGATGAATGAGGGGTTTCCTCGTCACTCGTCCCTCGTAACTCGGACCTGTTTTTACATGTGTGGCATCTGCGGCGAATTAAGACTCGATGGTAAAAAAGCGGAACTGGATTCGGTCAAACGGATGTTGCCGGCGCTGGCGCGGCGGGGGCCGGATTTTGAGAACAGCTGGTCGCATGATCCGATCGCGCTGGGGCATCGGCGGCTGGCGATCATCGATCTCTCCGAGCGCTCCAATCAGCCGCTGGTGGATGAACAGCTCGGGCTGGTGCTGGTGTTCAACGGTGCCATTTATAATTATCGCGAGTTGCGCGCTGACTTTATCAAGGAAGGTTATACGTTTGCCTCCGACGGCGATTCGGAAGTCATTCTCAAGGCGTATCACAAGTGGGGTGAGCGTTGTCCCGAGTACCTGCACGGCATGTTCGCCTTTGCCATCTGGGATCGGACAAAGAAAAGTCTGTTCCTGGCCCGGGATCGGATGGGCATCAAACCGCTCTATTATTCACTGACGAAGCAGCGTCTGCTGTTCGCTTCCAATATGCAGGCGTTGCTGGCCGCCGGCGGGGTGGATACCGATGTGGATCCGGTGGCCTTGCATCACCAGTTTACCCTGCACGGCGTGGTGCCGGCGCCGCACACTATTTTGAAGGGCGTGCGCAAGCTGGTGCCGGGCACCAGCCTGACCATCAATGAGCGCGGTGAACAACGCGAGCGGCGTTACTGGCATCTGTCGGCACAGCGCCCGGCGCAGGCTCTGAGCGAGGCCGAATGGACGCAGGCGATCCACGACGCGTTGCGCGACGCCGTGCGCAAGCGCCTGGACGTGGCGGATGTGCCGGTCGGCGTGCTGCTCTCCGGCGGCCTGGATTCCAGCTTGCTGGTGGCCCTGCTGGCCGAGGCGGGGGTGAAGGATCTGCGCACTTTCTCAATTGGCTTCGAGGATCAGCCCGAGGAGAAGGGCAGCGAGTTTGAGTACTCGGATCAGGTAGTGGAACGCTACCGGACCCGGCACAAGAAATATCACATCCCCAACGAAGAAGTCCTGCCGCGCCTGCCCGAGGCGGTGGCGCAGATGGCCGAGCCGATGTTCGGTCAGGATGCGGTGGCCTTCTATCTGCTGGGCGAACGGGTCTCGCAGGAAGTGAAGGTGGTGCAGAGCGGCCAGGGTGCCGACGAGGTGTTCGCCGGCTATTTCTGGTATTCGCAGATGCAGCAGGATACCGACGGCACGGATGTGGAACGCTTTGCCCGTTATTATTTCGACCGGCCGCACAGCGAGTTCAACGAGATGGTCACCGAACCCTATCGCGGGGCGGATGTCACCACGCAAACCATTGCCGCGTTGCTGGGCGAGCCGGAGGCCGACGAGTTCATCGACCGGGTGCTGCGCATGGATGTCACCACGTTGATCGTCGACGATCCGGTCAAACGGGTGGACAACATGACCATGGCCTGGGGCCTGGAGGCGCGGGTCCCGTTTCTCGATCACCAGCTGGTGGAACTGGCCGCGCAGATGCCGCCGGAACTGAAACTGGGTAACGGCCCGGGCGGCGAGGGGCCCAAGCACATCCTCAAGCGGGTCGCCCGTGGACTGGTGCCGGATGCCGTGATCGATCGGCCCAAGGGCTATTTCCCCATGCCGGCGCTCAAATACGTGCGCGGCGAATTCCTTGATTTTATGCGGGATCGGGTCGACTCCGACGCCTGCCGGGCGCGGGGGATCTACCAGCGGGAGTATGTGGACAGGCTGCTGGCCGCGCCGGATCAACACTTTACCGCCTTGCGTGGCAGCAAGCTGTGGCATATGGCCCTGCTGGAACTGTGGTTTCAGACCCACGTCGACCCCTTGAAAAAAGCCTGAGCCGGCAGCATGTGTAAAAACACAGCTCCCTTTTATACCAGAGTATTTTGCTATGGTATTTTCACGGCAAAGCGGTTATATTAGGTATTACTGATTTTAGTGGCGCGCCCCAGGGGGCGTAGCCGACCACAAACACCATATATTTGAGGTGCGAGTAATGGATGCATTGGAACGAATCGACGACATCGTCAAAAAGAACCCGGTTGTGATCTTTATGAAAGGCACACCCACCATGCCCCAGTGCGGCTTCTCCAGCCGGGCGGCCCAGGCACTGATGGAATGCGGCAAGGAATTCGCCCACGTCAACGTGCTGACCGATCCGGAAATCATGGAAAACTTGCCCAAATACCAGAACTGGCCGACCTTCCCGCAGATCTACATCAACGGCGAACTGATCGGCGGCTGCGACATCACTCTGGAAATGTACCAGAAGGGTGATCTGCAGAAGATGGTGGGCGAAGCTGTCCAGTAACGGCAAGCCGTTTTCGCACGACCCGAAACCCGGCCCAGGCCGGGTTTTTTGTTTCACTTTTCGACGCTCAGGGAAACAACGCAGAGGTCGCAGAGGCGCGGAGACGCAGAGTTCAATAAAACTGTTAAGAGGAAAATAGCTTTAAAATAGCAAGTCGATCATATTTACTTTTTCACATACGAATTATTCAATTCTTTTCTCCGCGCCTCTGCGCTTCCGCGTCCTCCGCGTTTTTTTAGATATCCTGTCTATTATTTTTTCAGCCTGGTTTCAGCTTGACCGCCCAGACTGTGTTCCCAGAGTCAGGAGGTGGTTATGATGAATACAGAGAAAGAAGTCCGGGTCTGGGACGTTTTCGTGCGGTTTTTTCACTGGGCGCTGGTGCTGAGCTTTATGCTCGCTTATCTCAGCGAGGATGAGTGGCTGGGGTTGCATACCTTCGCCGGCTATACCGTCCTGCTGCTGGTCGGATTGCGCCTGATCTGGGGCCTGATCGGCACGCGCCATGCCCGCTTCACGGATTTTGTCAAACGCCCCGCCGAGATCAAACAGTATCTCAAAGAGGTGTTCCTGCTTCGGCCCAGACGTTATCTTGGGCATAACCCGGCCGGCGGCGCCATGGTTGAGCTGATGCTGATTACCTTGCTGTTGACGACATTGAGCGGGCTGGCAACCTATGCCGTGGAAGAGGGCGCCGGGCCGCTGGCCGGCTGGATCGCGCATGAAGCCGCAGGCTGGGAATTCGTTGAGGATGTCCACGAGTTTTTCGCCAACTTTACCCTGTTGCTGGCGGTATTTCATGTGGCGGGTGTGCTGGTGGAAAGTCTGCTGCATCGGGAGAATCTGGTACGCGCCATGTTCACCGGTAAAAAGTCGTTACACATCGATCACTCATGAAGGAGAGAAACGATGCGTTATAAATCAGTACTGTTTACTCTGCTCGCGGCCGGTGGTATCGGCATGCTTGCCAGTCAGGGGATGGATGTGATGGATGCCGCCCGGGCGGATGATAAACTGGATTATAAAGAGGCCCGGGAACTGCGTCAGCAGGGGAAAATCCTTCCTTTGCAGGAAATCCTGAAGCGGGTTGAAAAGGACTATCCCGGCCAGATCATCGAGACCGAACTGGAGCGCGAACACGGCCGCTATATCTATGAGCTGGAGATTCTGACCGATGATGATCGGGTCATTGAACTGGAACTGGATGCCGCCACTGGCGAGGTTCTGAAAACCGAGCAAGAGGAGTGAGACTTGCGACTGTTACTGGTCGAGGATGAAACGGAACTGGCCGATTCGCTCAAGGCGAAACTGGTCGATGCCGGCTATGTGGTCGACCTGGCCCATGATGGAATAGAAGCCGAATACCTGGGCCGGGAGTTTGAGTACGACAGCATCATTCTGGATCTGGGTCTGCCACAACGCAGTGGTCTGGACGTATTGAAAAACTGGCGCGAGGCAGGGATTACGACGCCGGTGTTGATCCTCACCGCGCGGGACAGCTGGCAGGACAAGGTGACCGGCCTGCAGAGCGGCGCGGATGACTATCTGACCAAGCCGTTTCACAGCGAAGAGTTGCTGGCCCGGGTGCAGGCGCTGATCCGCCGGCGCTATCAACCGGCGGGCGGACGCCTGCAGGGCGGGGACTGGACGCTGGATGAAGAGACCCAGTCCGTGAGTAACGGCGAGCAACGTTTTGCGTTGACCGGCACCGAATACCGGCTGCTGCGTTATTTCATGTTGAACCCGGGCAAGGTGCTGTCCAAAGCGCGGCTCACCGAACACGTGTATGAAATGGATGCGGATCGGGACAGCAATGTCATCGAGGTGTATGTCCGTCGTCTGCGGGACCGACTGGGCAAGGACATCATTCAGACCCGGCGTGGCCAGGGCTATATCTTCGCGCCATGATATTCCGTTCCCTGCGTGCCAATCTCAATCTGGGCCTGCTGCTGACCGTGGCGATTCTGGCGATTGCCCTGTGGTTCCTGATTGGCATTGCGGTCAAAAAAATCATCAGCGACTATATCGAAACCCGTCTGGAGCATGACGCGGAGACGGTGCTGGTGGCTGCCCGCATCGACCGTGAAGATCGAGTCAGCCTGGACCAGCAAAAAATCCAGAATATCTATCATCGACCGTTTTCCGGTCATTACTTTGTTATTCAAAACGGCGAGCAGACGATCGCCTCGCGCTCCTTGTGGGATGAGACGCTGAGCGTCCCGGACTCGCCCGCGACGGGCGATATCACACTGAGTCATCAGCCCGGCCCGCGTCAGCAGTTACTGCTGGTTCGCCAGCAACGTTATGAAAAACAGGGGCGGCAACTGCTGATTATTACCGCCGAGGATGTGTCAACGATCCGCGCGCAGATCGCCCGGTTTCAATGGCAGTTCGGTTTACTGGTGCTGGCGGTGCTGGTGATTCTTCTGCTGTCGCAGACGACCATCATCCATCTGGCCATGCGGCCGGTACGACAGGCGCAACAGGCGATCAAGAAGCTCGAAGCCGGTGAAACCAGCGAACTGCCGGAAAACGTTCCGGCGGAAGTGTTTCCCCTGGTCAGGGAGATCAATCGCCTGTTGCGCCAGCAGCAACAGCGCCTGCTGCGTTCCCGCCATGCCATGGGGGATGTGGCGCATGCCATCAAGACCCCGCTGGCTCTGCTCCATCAATGGTATGAATCCCTCGATGCCGGGGAACAACAGCGTCATGCGCCGGTGTTGCATCAGATCCGGAGAATCCGGCAGCGGGTGGATGACGAACTCAAGCGGGCCCGTCTTGCCGGCGATCGGCGCAGTCACCGGCGTTTTGATCTGGATGACGATCTGCCCGCCCTGCTGGATACCCTCAAACAGCTCTATCAGGACAAAGCGCTGGACGTGGATGTGCACAGCACTATCGGGCCCCGCTTGCCCCTGGAGCAGGAGGATGGCACCGAACTGCTGGGCAACCTGCTGGATAACGCCTGGAAATGGGGGCATAGCCGGATTCGTCTTGAATTTGCCGAACAGGATAACAACCTGCGGATCAGCGTCGAAGACGACGGCCCCGGCATCGACCCCCAACACGCCGCGACCCTGCTGCAACGCGGACAACGCCAGGACGAATCCATCAGCGGCCACGGCATCGGCCTGTCCATCGTCAAACAAATCGTCGAAAGCTACCACGGCACCCTGCAACTGGATCGCAGCGACCAGCTCGGCGGGTTGCGGGTAATCGTACAACTCCCTCTTTTCGGAGTTTCTGACTAACAACGCAGAGGACGCAGAGGCGCGGAGCCGCAGAGGAAAGACTTGAATAATGAAGTGCAGGGTGGTTCAAGCGAGGCCATCTTCTTAATAAGACTCTACCTCTTTTCGACGCTCTGGGAAACAACGCGGAGGACGCAGAGACGCGGAGCCGCAGAGGAATAATTGTTCTCAAAAATGCATATTACACGCAACAATAATTGAATAAGGATTACATATATAAGCAGAAAACCAGGGGCTGAACAAATCATTTATAGTTAGTATTTCACTACCGCACACAGACACCACTTAATCAATTACCTGAAAAAATAAATTACATTAATATTTTCTCCGCGCCTTTGCGCCTCTGCGTCCTCCGCGTTATTTTCCCAGTGAACCCGAAAAGTGACTATTCCTGATTAAGTCGGTCCCAGCGGTTGACGATGTCGCAGAACAGTTCGGCGGTGCGTTCGGCGTCGTAGACGGCGGAGTGGGCTTCGCTGTTGTCCCATTCGATCCCGGCGGCTCTGGCGGCGCGGGCCAGGACGGTCTGGCCGAAGGCGAGTCCACCCAGGGTGGCGGTGTCGAAGGTGCTGAACTGGTGAAAGGGTGTCTTCTTGAGGCCCTGGCGTTTGGCGGCGGCCTTGATAAAGCCGAGATCGAAAAACGGGTTATGCCCGACCAGAATCGCCCGGCTGCATTGCTGAACCCGGATCAGCTCGGTCAGAGGCCCGAAGATCAGCTCCAGGGCTTCGGCTTCCGGTTTGGCCATGCGAAACGGATGAAAGGGATCGATGCCGGTGAACTCCAGGGCTTTGGGATCCAGCTGCGCACCTTCAAAGGGCTCAACATGACAGGCAATGGTCTCCGCCGGTTTGACCCTGCCCTCGCCATTCATGGTGATGGGGACGGCGGCAATTTCGAGCAGGGCATGAGTATGACAATCGAATCCGGCAGTTTCCACGTCGACCACGACAGGCAGAAAACCACGAAAACGTTTGGAAATATGCGACATCGGACAGCCTTGAAGATTGCGGGACATTAGCGGGCGTGCGTATTATCACAGGTCTGCCGCATGCGGGAAAGAGACGGAGTGGGGATTTCCATGAAACAGTTGTATTTCGGTATCTTGCGTATTGTCGTGGTTGGCCTGGCGCTGTTGTCGCTGTCGATCGCACAGGCACAGGAACGACAGGGTCTATTGTGGGAGATTATCCCTGGTTCGGGCAGTGCGAGTTATCTGCTCGGCACCATTCACAGCGAAGATCCCCGGGTTACGCAATTGCCGACCCCGGTGCAGGAAAAATTCGATCAGGCCCGGATCTTCTGCGCTGAAATGCAGATGGACTCGACGACCCAGGTTAAAATGACCCAGGGGATGTTGTATCTCAACGGCCAGAAACTGGATAAGCAGATCGACCCCGAGCTGTATCAACAAACCGCCTCATTGATCGAAGGTTACGGCATACCCGAACAGATGGTGCCGATGCTCAAACCCTGGGCGGCCGGTTTGCTGCTCAGCGTACCCAAGCCCGAGTCCGGCATGTTTCTCGATTATGTGTTGTATCAAACCGCGCAGGAACAGGGTAAGGAACTGTGTGGCCTGGAGACACCGGCGGAGGTGGTTGAGCTGTTCGACAACACCCCGATGAAAACCCAGATCAATCTGTTACGGGTTGCGGTTCGTGAGCACAGTAACCTGGAAAAGATGGTCGGGGAGATGCTGGATATTTACCTGGCGCGCGATCTGAACGGGCTGCTCGAATACAGCGAAAAGGAACTGGAAAAATCGGGCAAGGATGTCAGCGCGCTGGTCAACGACAGTCTGATCGAACAACGTAACCGCAACATGCTGGAAACCATGCAGGCGCAGCTGACAAAAGGCAATGCCTTTATCGCCGTCGGCGCCCTGCACCTGCCCGGCGACGTTGGCCTGTTGCGCATGCTCGAAGAGCAGGGTTACCGGGTCAAAGCTGTCTATTAAAGGCAGAACTTTGTTCTTAGTGCTTGGTTCTTGGTACTCAGCCCTGCCCCTGCTTTCACCGCCTGGTGGGAGCGCCCCACGGGCGCGATGCTGAGCAATGGTGGGGTCGCGGTCGAAGCCCGCTCCCACAGGTAAAGGCAATGCCCGGAACTCCGTGGGTAG
>JBKGZJ010000083.1:0-9867 GCA_046545635.1 Thiohalophilus sp.
TTGAGAATGGGGGCGTTAAAGCGATCCCGCAGGTAGTCGATATCGCGATGGAAGGTCGCGCGCGAAACCGCCAGCTCGTCCAGAAAGCGTTGCGCCGGCACGCCTCGCCGGGAGGTTCGCAGGAGCTTGTCGATTTTGTAGAAGCGTTCGGTCCGATCCATGGCCGGTTCAGTTTATACCTGGTGTCGTTGTGAAAGTATCACGGTTTTCCCTTACCTCGCAAAGGTTAGAATGTTGTCCGGCTGGCTTATTGCTTTTGAATGGGCACTATCAGATTGTCGATCTTCAAGATGGGCGCGGCGAAGTCATCCGCATTGGCGTATCCGCGAAGCATTCCAGCCAGCCGGAGCAATCGACCACATTCACACGCGGTCCTCGTCACGCGCGATCCCGGTGTCGATCCCTTTGAGAAAACCCCGCATGCTGCGCATATCCCGGACCGGAATAAACCCGACCCGACCTTCATAAACCACCACCTCGATCTTCTGTCCAGGCTTGATTCCCAGGCTCGCGCACCTCTTTGGGGATAACTATTTGAGATTTCCCGGAAACTGTGACAGTTGTCACACCTTTTCCCTCTCGATAACCATTTTGTAAAAAATAGTGCCGGTTTGAGGAAATAGCAAACTGGCGTCACTACCCGAACCCAACCGAGTATGCCGGACACTGCGATGCTCTGTCCGATCTACTCATTGGAACCACGAGGGCTCGAAGACACAAGGAACTATCGAATCGCTTCGAGAAATACCGGCGGCTTCACATCACGCAGACTGATATGGATCCGGTAGATATCATTCATTGGAACACCTCGTTCGTTTGAGCCCTGCCCTCAGATCACTAGCGTAACGGAATAACACGATCTCCCTGATAGCGATAAAGCCGCCAGTCATCATCGCCATTGTTGCAGGCGCCGAAGCGAAACGGGACATTGCGGGCATCACCCAGAATGAAACGGTGATCCTCGAACCAGGCACACAGGCCCTGCTCGCGCTGCTCGATACGATACAACGCGGGAAACAGCATGAACTCGCGAATGTCTTTTAACACATCCTGTCCCCAGACATCCCGCGCCAGTTTTTGTCCGATTCCCTCGCCGTAACGGGGTAAGGTCTGCCAGGCGACATTGTCCAGCGGACGATAGATCGCGTTGATGCGGGCGAACATACCGGCCTGTTCATCCGCTTCCGGCATCACCCGTTCACGGCGCAGATTTACATAGCTGACGTGATACTGTTGTGGTTGTTCGATCACGATCTTCCAGTTAAAGGGCGACAGGGGTTGCGGCAGGGCATGCACTTCGGCCTGTTCCAGGCCCTGGTGCCGGACATACTCCCGGCCCAGATCCCGCGCCTCCCAGGCCTGTAAATGTTGAAAACCGACATACAGCGCCAGCGTGGCCAGACCGGCCTGCGCCACCTGTTGCCCCTGTCGGCGCCAGATCCAGGCAGCAAGCAACACCAGCACAATAATGCCGCTGAACCAGAAATCGATAATGAAGGTCGACGGCAGGGAAAACTTGGCCTGACTGAACGGCGCCAGGATCATGGTGCCGAAAGAGGTGATCACATCGCCAAAGATATGAATCCCCAGACTCATGGCGCAGACGGCGTAAAACGCCCGCCAGTGATACTGCCCGCGCCATAGCAGCATGAACAGCAGCGACAACAACCCGGCCCACAGCGGCAGCATCAATACAGAATGGGTCACGCCGCGGTGATATTTCAGATAGGCCACCGGCCCGTCAATCAGCCGCAGCACAAAATCGCTGTCCGGGAAGATGCCGGCGAGAAACCCCGCCGCCAGGCGGCTACGCAGCGAGAGGGTCCGGCTGTCCACAGATCGGCGGGATTCGGGGGCTGTGGCCCGGGCCAGCAGGACGCTGCTCAGGCCATGCGTCAGTGTATCCATGGTGTTTACCGCTTCTTAATCATTACCGGGCCGCTAAACCCGTGCATGGGTCACATCCTGCTCAACCGGCGCTCAAGGCCGGTTATTTCAGCGCCGATGTATTCGCCATGACACTGGCATTGCGCCGTTTTACCAAATTAAATCAACCGGATATTTGTCTATGGCCAGAGCACAAACGAATCATCAGGGAACCCTCCTGATTCTCGAAAAAGATGCCCATACCGCCTACCTGCTGGAGTATCTGTTGAGCCGCGAAGGCTACAATGTAGTCTGCACCAGCTGTTGCGAAACCGCCTCCGCGCTGCTGGGCAGAATGCCTCCCGCCAGCATGATCTTCCTGGATGTGGCGTTCGTCAGTGACGGGCAATGCCGGTTCATCGATACCCTGCATCGAATCCCCGGCTGGCGCGACACACCGGTCCTGCTGCTGGCGGAACACTATACCATGGAGGATGTCAGCAGCGGCCTGCAGCTTGGGGCCGATGATTACATTGTCCAGCCCTTCAACCCGGCCGAACTTCTCAACCAGGTCCAGCGTTACTCGGTAAAACAACTGCGCCAGGTCTCCTGATACCGATATTTCGTTGCTTTTCCCGCCCCTGCCCCGGGCACCGGATCACTCGATCTCACTGTCCGGCGGAACGACATTGAGGACTTCTTCCATGGTAGTCAGGCCCTGGGCGACTTTTTGTGCACCGGAGATGCGCAGCTGGATCATGCCTTCGTTAATGGCAGTGCGACGGATCTCGGCGGCGTCGCTGTCGGGGCCCAGCTGACTGCGGATTGCCGGGGTCATGCGCAGCATTTCATAAAGTCCCACTCGCCCCATATAGCCGGTATTGCGGCACTCATCGCAACCCACCGGGCCGTAAAACCTGGGTTCCCCGCTCAGCTTCCAGGGCCGGGTCAGGGCCTGCCACAGATCCGGGTCCACCTCGGTCGGTTGTTTACAATGCGGACAGAGAGTGCGCACCAGTCGCTGGGCCAGCACGCCCAGTAGCGTCGCGTTGATCAAATAGGCCGGCACGCCAATCTCGCGCAGGCGGGTCACCGCCGAGGAAGAATCATTGGTATGCAAAGTGGAGAGCACCAGATGGCCGGTCAGTGCCGCCTGGATCGCCATCTCGGCGGTCTCCCTGTCACGGATCTCGCCGATCATGATGATATCCGGGTCCTGGCGCAGCAGCGTGCGCACCCCGCTGGCAAAATCGAGCCCGATGTTGTGCTGCACCTGCATCTGGTTGAAGCTCGGCTCGACCATTTCAATGGGATCTTCCACGGTACAGACATTGACCTCGGGCTGGGCCAGTTGCTTGAGTGTTGAATAGAGGGTGGTGGTTTTGCCCGATCCGGTAGGGCCGGTGACCAGAATGATCCCGTTGGGCTGGTTGACCATCTGGTTCCAGCCGGTAATGTCTTTGGCGGAGAACCCCAGCGCGGTGAAATCCTTGACCAGGACATCCGGGTTGAAGATACGCAACACCAGTTTTTCGCCAAAGGCGGTCGGCATGGTCGACAGACGCAGTTCGATCTCGCCGCCTTCGGGCAACAGGGTCTTGATACGCCCGTCCTGCGGACGGCGTTTTTCCACCACATCCATACGTCCCAGCACCTTGATGCGACTGGACACCGCGGTCATCACCGGGGTGGGCATGTCATAGACCTGGTGCATCACCCCGTCGATGCGAAAGCGGATATGGCCCTTCTCGCGCCGCGGTTCCATGTGGATGTCACTGGCACGTTGATCGAAGGCGTATTGCAGCAGCCAGTCGACAATCTGCACCACGTCCTTGTCGTTGGCATCCAGGTTACCGGTCTTGCCCAGCTCCACCAGTTGCTCGAGATTGGTGATGCCGGGGATCTGTCCGGCATCCTTGTCCGAGGTGGCGCGCCGGATCGAATGGCTGACCGAGTAGAACTCGTTGAGATAGCGGGCGATATCCAGCGGATTGGCGATCACCCGCTCGATCTGCAGCCCGGTGATGTGCGCCAGCTCATCCTCCCAGCTGCGGATATCGGGTTCGGCGGTGGCAATCACCACTTTGTGTTCATCCACCCTGACCGGCAGTATGCGATGTTTGCCGGCATAGGCCGAGGAGGTAACAGCAGTTACCGCGGTCACGTCCACCTTGAGCGGGTCGATGCGAAAATAGGGCAGGCCGGCGCGTTCGGCCAGCCATTGGGTCAGCACCTCGAGGGTCAGCTTCCTGCCCGGTCGGGCCAGATCGTCCCACTCCTGTTGCGAGATAATCACCAGCGGGTGGATTTCCAGACGCCCGGTGCGTGCCGGGATCAGAAACTCGTCCGAGGTTTTTTTATCCAGCCGACCATCGGCCACCAGGGCATGGATCAGTTCATGCAGATTCAGATGCTGATCACCGCCGATAACCCGGGGTTGCTGTTGCATACTATTTATCGCCTGTTATCACCTGTTGATGAGAATCTCAGATAGCGCATTCACGCAACCTGCCCGCCTCTGTTGGAGCCGAGCCCCTCGGCGATTCACCCTCAACGATGGCACCATCGCCAACCAAATCGGCCAGGGGCTGGCCTCCTGCAGCATAAACGCCTTTGCGTCTCTGCGAGAGAACAATGTCATTTCCCCGCGCGGATCAGGCCGCCCATGCCGGCCTCTTCCAGACACTCGTTGAGGTAATGGCGAATCTCGTGCACGTTTTCCATCACCAGCACTTTGCTGAGGATCTCCGAAGCGCGTTCACGGCTCAGGTTACGTATCACCCACTTCACCCGCAACAGACTGGAGACGCTCATGCTCAGGCTGTGGATGCCCATTCCCAGCAGCAGGATCGCCGCCGCCGGATCACCGGCCATTTCACCACAGACGCTGACCGGTTTGTCGTGAACCCGTGCACTGTCCACCACCTGCAAAATGGCGCGGATCACCGCCGGATGCAGGGAATCGTACAGCTCGGCGACGCGCGAGTTGTTGCGATCCACCGCCAGCAGATACTGGGTCAGATCGTTGGTGCCGATGGAAAGAAAGTCGACCCGCTTGGCCAGGTTGCCGGCCTGATACACCGCCGAGGGCACCTCGATCATCACGCCGATCCTGGGCATGCGGATATCCTGCCCCTCTTCCAGCAACTCTTCGTAGGCCTGGTGAATCAGGCTCAGGCTGTCGATCAGCTCGCTGACGTCGCTGATCATCGGCAGCAGGATATTGAGATTATCCAGTCCGGCGCTGGCCAGCAGCATGGCGCGGATCTGCACCAGAAAGATTTCCGGATGATCCAGGGTGATCCGGATACCACGCCAGCCCAGAAACGGATTCTCTTCCTCGATGGGGAAGTACGGCAACGCCTTGTCGCCCCCCACATCCAGGGTACGCAGTACCACCGGCCGCGGTGCAAAGGCTTCCAGGACCTGCCGGTAGTTGATGCGCTGCTCGTCTTCACCGGGAAAGCGCTGGCGAATCATGAACGGAAACTCGGTCCGATACAGCCCGATCCCCTCGGCGCCGCTTTCCCGGGTCGGGGTCACGTCCGAGATCAAACCGGTGTTGGCATACAGCGGAATATGTTCACCATCCAGGGTTTCCGAGGGCAGCTCGCGCAGCGCCTTGAGTTCCTCGGTCAGTTCGACCTCCTGATCGACCAGCCGCCGGTATTCCTCCACAATGGCGTGGGCCGGTGCCACATAGACCCGGCCGCTGTAACCGTCGGCGATCACCTCGGTGCCGTCCATGCGCGAGACCGGCAGATCGGTGGCGCCCATGACCGCCGGCACGCCCAGCGCGCGGGCCAGGATCGCCACATGGGAGGTGCGCGATCCGCGCACCGAGATCACCCCGGCGAGCTTCTCCGGCGGCACTTCGGCGAGCATGGCGGCGCTAATCTCCTCGCCCACCAGCACGGTTTGATCGGGATACTCCAGTGGTTTTTGCGTGTCCTGCTGCAGATGCGACAGAATGCGTTGACCCAGATCGCGCACATCGTCGACCCGCTCGCGCATGTAATTGTCTTCCATCTCGCGGAAGATCCGTTCGTGATCGTGAATCGTCTGGCGCAGCGCCCCCTGCGCCCAGTTGCCGGCCTCGATGCGCTCCCGGGTCTGGCCCGCCAGACTGTCGCTGTCGAGCATCAGCATATAGACATCGAACAGGGCGTGATCTTCGGGCGGCAACTTGTCGACAAACTGCTTCGACAGGGATTTGATATCCTTTTTCACCGCACTGAGCGCCGCGTTGAACGCCATGATCTCCGCATCGGGATTACTGGTGCGCCGATCCGGCACCGCATTGATATCGGCCAGGGTGTAGACCACCTTGGCCGTGCCAATGGCCACCCCGGGGGCCCCCGGCTGACCGCCGATCGGCCGGCTGTCATGTGACTGGGGGTAAGAAAGCTGACCGACGATGTCCACCTCGCCACTGGCCTCGGCATGGGCGATGGCCCCGGCCAGTTGCGCGGCGATGGTGATCAAAAAGGTGACACTGTCTTCATCGAACTTTTCGCTGCCGTGCTGCTGAACCACCAGCACGCCGACCACCTGGCGGTGATGAATGATCGGCACCCCCAGAAAGGCGTGGTAGGGCTCCTCGCCGGATTCGGGGAAATAACAAAAACGGGGGTGTTCGGGCGCGTTGTCCAGGTTGACCGGCTCGGCGCGCTTGGCCACCAGGCCGACCAGGCCGCGTTCCTGGCCCAGGCGCACCTTGCCCACGCTGTCCGGGTTCAGGCCGTCGGTCGCCTTCAGCACATAGTAGTCATTATCCTGATCGGTCAGATAGACCGAACAGACATCCACCTGCATGGCCTGTTTGACGCGGCGCACGATGATCCCCAGCGCCTGCTCGAGATTGCGCGCCAGATTCACCTCTTCGATTAAGCGACGTAAGGTATCAAGCATAAGGGTCCATACAGTGAATCAGGTCTGTACCTGTGTCGGGAAGGGTACCACATGAATGACGGGTTCCGGCGTCAGGCGAGTCGCCCGGCAGAGAGTTTGCCGGTCACTTTTTTCAGCAACGGCCCCAGTTCCTCCAGCGCGCGCCGGTACACCTGGCGCTTGAACGGCACCACTTCGCGCACCGGCTCATTCGCCGCGATCCAGCGCCAGCAGTCGAACTCGGGGGTGCCGCTGGCCAGCAGATTGACTTTGCTTTCATCACCCAGCAGGCGCAGCAAAAACCAGCGCTGTTTCTGACCGATACAGACCGGCTCGCGATGATACCGGATCAGGTGTTGCGGCAGGCGATAGCGCAACCACTCGCGGGTCGCCCCGACAAGCTCCACATCCTCGCAACCGAGACCGATCTCCTCGCCCAGCTCCCGATACAGGGCCTGCTCGGGGGTTTCGTGGGCGCGAATACCGCCCTGGGGGAACTGCCAGGCCTGCTGCCCGATACGCCGGGCCCAGAACAGATGACCGTCGGGATTACACAGAATGATACCCACATTGGCTCTGTACCCTTCTGAATCAATCACTTGCAGCTCCCTCTTGCGACTCTACTCAAGATTCTTTCACAGCCCCCGGGCAACCGCAAATTCTTGCGTCACAGGGCACATATTTGTCGATTTTTCATAGCGTTAGAGAAATCAGTGGGGATTCACATGGAGGTCACGCCATCCCGCCCGGGGGCGCACTCAAGCCGCTTCTCCTCGCACCGGGGGCGGTTTGCGTTATCATGCCCCCTTTTGTGCAACCCTGGAATAATCGGAGGCAAGCTGCGTGGCGCTGGCAATCTTTGATCTGGACAATACCCTGCTCGACGGCGACAGCGACTATCTGTGGGGGCGTTTTCTGGTCGAGCAGGGCCGGGTCGACGGCGACACCTACGAGCGGGAGAACCACCGCTTCTACGAGGAGTACCGGCGCGGTCAGCTCGATATCCAGGAGTTTCTCGCCTTCAGCCTCAAACCGCTCAGCGAAATCCCGCCGACGGAACTGGCCGAACTGCATCGCCGATTCATGGAAAGTGAAATCCGTCCGCGTATCACCCGTCCCGCGCGGGATCTGCTCGCCCGGCACCGGGCAGCGGACGATTTTCTGCTGATCATCACCGCCACCAACCGCTTTATCACCGCGCCCATCGCCGAAGAGCTGGGGGTCGACGATCTGCTGGCCACCGATCCGGAGCAGATCGACGGCCGTTACACCGGCCGGGTCAGCGGCATACCCTGCTTTCGCGAGGGCAAGGTCGCGCGGCTTGAGCAGTGGCTCAAACAAACCGGTCTCAATCTGGCCGACAGCTGGTTTTACAGCGACTCGCGCAACGACCTGCCCCTGCTGGAACGGGTGGCTCACCCGATCGCGGTCGACCCCGACGAGGCCCTGATCGATCACGCCACGGCCCGGGGCTGGCCGATTATCAGCCTGCGTGAGTGAGCCTTCACATGTTTGCACGCCACCCACTGGGATTACTGCTGTCGCTGGGGCTGTTATGTCTGCTCAGCCTGGGCGTCTCACTCTCCAGTGGCAGTATGGCGCTCAGCACCGGGCAGGTGTGGGACGCCCTGTGGTCGGGCGGCACGGATATCGGCTCGCAGCTGGTCCGCGAGCTGCGCCTCCCGCGCAGCCTGGCCGCCCTGACCACCGGCGCCCTGCTGGCAGTGGCCGGCAGCCTGATGCAGGTGCTGGTCCGCAACCCGCTGGCCGATCCTTATATACTGGGCATCTCCGGCGGCGCCTCGGTGGCCGCCCTGCTCGCCATGCTGGCCGGGGTAAGCGGTAGCTTACTGACCGGCAGTGCCTTCATCGGAGCGCTGGTGGCCATGTTGCTGGTATTTGTACTCTCACGCGGCCACGGCCAGTGGAACAGCAACCGCCTGCTGCTGACCGGGGTGGTACTGGCCGCCGGCTGGGGCTCGGCCATCGGCTTTATCCTCAACCTGTCGCCGGACAGCAGCCTGCAACGAATGATGTTCTGGCTGATGGGGGATCTCGGTTTCTCCCGCGCCAATGCCCTGCCCTCGATCGTCCTGGTGGTTGGCCTGCTTGCCAGTCTGTTGCTGGCCCGCCAGCTCAACGTGCTGACCCGCGGCGAACTGGTCGCCGGCTCACTGGGCATCCGCACCGATCTCCTGCACCTGGCGATTTATCTGATCGCCTCGCTGCTCACCGCCACCGCCGTCACCCAGGCCGGCAGCATCGGCTTTGTCGGGCTGGTGGTGCCACACCTGATCCGGTTGCTGGGCTATCACGATCACCGCATTCTGCTGCCCGCCGCCGCCCTGCTCGGTGCCAGCCTGCTGCTGCTGGCCGACACCGCCGCCCGCACCCTGCTGGCCCCGCAGCAACTGCCGGTCGGGATCCTCACCGCCTTTATCGGTGTGCCGCTGTTTTTGTACCTGCTTTATCGGGGGGCGCGCCAGTGAAGCTGCAACTTGAGCAACTGCAACTGCAGCGCGGTCCGCGGGTCCTTTGCCAGCCATTTGATCTGCGCATTGAAGACGGCCAGTGCTGGGGGGTTCTGGGCAGCAACGGCAGCGGCAAGACCACGTTGCTGCATACCCTTGCCGGATTGCATCACGATTACACCGGCCGTATCGATCTGGACGGCACAGCCATCGATCAGATCCCGCGCAAACAGTTCGCCCGCCAGGTCGGCCTGTTACTGCAAACCAACGAAGAAGCCTTCCCCGGCAGCGCCATCGAAACCGTCCTCACCGGCCGCCATCCCCATCTCAGGGCGTGGCAGTGGGAAAGCGAGCAGGATCTCGCACTTGCACACAAAACATTACAGCAGGTTGACCTGGCCGGCTTCGAACAACGCAACCTGCTGACCCTCTCCGGCGGTGAACGCCGCCGACTCTACATCGCCACCTTGCTGGCCCAGCGGCCGCAACTCTATCTGCTGGACGAACCGGCCAACCATCTCGATCTGCGCCATCAGCACCAGATCCTCGGCCTGCTGCAACAGCTTGGTACCGAGAATCATAAAAGCATCATCATGGTCCTCCACGATCCCAACCTCGCCGCCCGCTACTGCGATCATGT
>JBKGZJ010000084.1:0-9842 GCA_046545635.1 Thiohalophilus sp.
TTGGCGGCCTGCATATCGCCTTTCTTTTCCGCGACTTCGATGCCTTTTTCATAGGTGGCGATGGCCTGATCGCGATCGCCGTTGTCGGCATGGGCCTGGCCGAGCAGTTTCCAGGCGGCGGAGTATTCGCCGTCGAACTGCAGGGCGCGCTGCAGGTGGACGATGGCGTTTTCGTAATGCCCCTCCTTGTAATAGGCCTGTCCCAGCCCGAAGCGCAGCAGCAGGCTGTCCTGGCCGTCGGCGAGCATTTTTTCGAGGTTGTTGATCATCGACATGGCACAAGGATAGGGGGAGTTAAAACAAAAAACAATAATGTCTTACCGCAGAGAACATGCGGAAATTTTAAATTTTAAATTTTGAATTCTGGCTTGTCTGGATAGTTGATTAGCGGCGCCAGAAGGCGGGGGTCAGTAGTACCAGCAGGGTGAAGATTTCCAGGCGGCCCAGCAGCATGGCAAAGCAGAGAATCCACTTGGCGGTGTCACTGAGAGTGGCATAGGTGACGCCGACCTCCCCCAGGCCGGGGCCGAGGTTGTTCATGGTGGCGGCGACGGCGGAAAAGGCGGTGATCTGATCCAGTCCGGTCATCATCAGGAACAGCAGCATAATGGCAAACACGGCCACATAGGCCGAGAAGAAGCCCCAGATGGAATCGATGATCCGGGGGGAGACAGGCTTGCCGCCCAGTTTGATAGGGATCACGGCGTTGGGGTGAATGATGCGCATGATTTCGCGTGAGCCCTGCTTGATCAGCAACAAAAAGCGAATCACCTTCATGCCGCCACCGGTGGACCAGGCACAGGCGCCGACAAAGCTGACAAACAACAGCAGCACCGGCAAAAAGCCGGGCCACAGATGATATTGATGGGTGGTGAAGCCGGTGGTCGTGCCGATGGAGACGGTCTGGAAGATGCCGTGCAACAGGGTGCGATCGATGCTGTCGAAGACGTCCTCATAATACAGGTAAAAAACGGTTACCAGGGCGACCAGTACCAGTATGAGGACATAGGCCCGGAATTCCGGATCGGAAAAGTACGAAATCACGGAACGATATCGCCAGGCGGTAAAATGCAGGGCGAAGTTAATCCCGGACAGGAACATGAAAATGATCGCGACAACTTCAATCATCGGCTTGTCGATGAAGTAGCCCATGCTGGCGTCGTGGGTGGAAAAACCGCCGATCGCGACGGTGGAAAAGCTGTGGCCAATCGCATCGAACAGGTTCATGCCCGCCAGCCAGTAACCCAGCGCACAGAGCACAGTCAGGCTCAGGTAGATATACCACAGAGCCTTGGCGGTCTCGGTGATGCGGGGGGTGATCTTGGTGTCCTTGACCGGGCCGGGTGTTTCGGCCCGATACAGCTGCATCCCGCCGATGCCGAGCATGGGCATAATGGCCACCGCCAGGACGATAATCCCCATGCCGCCCAGCCACTGCAGCTGTTGACGATAAAAGCGGATCGACTCGGGCAGGGCATCAATGCCGGTGAGAATGGTCGAGCCGGTGGTGGTCAGGCCGGAAAAGGATTCAAATATCGCGTCGGTGATGGAGATATCCGGTTGCGGCGCGAGCACAAAGGGAATGGCGCCGAACAGACTCAGGGTGGTCCAGAATAAGGCGACAACCAGAAAACCGTCGCGTACCCGCAATTCCTGTTTGCGGTTTTTCACCGGCAGCCAGAGCACGATACCGCTGATGAGGATCACCGCAAAACTGTAAAAAAAGGCCTCGAAGGTGACATCAAGATAGATCACCGAGGTAATCAGCGGCGGCAGCATCGCCAGGCTGAAGATCATCAGCAGAATGCCCAGGATGCGTTGTATAACCAGTAAATGCATGATCAAACACAGGGCCGAGTGCTGAGTGCTGAGTGCTGAGAACGGCTCACGAGTCCCCCGTTCTTATCTTGTTTACACTCTGCGTTGCAGCGTGCTTTGGCAATAAAAAATGTATTGAGCTCATATTCCTCGCCACTCGTCCCTTGTTATTAAATGAAGGTGATGCTGACCTGGAACAGGCGTTCCACGTCGGGGATACGGGCCTTGTCGACCAGGAACATAATGACGTGATCATCTGATTCGATCAGGGTGTCGTGATGGGCGATGATAACGTCCTTGCCGCGAACGATGGCGCCGATGGTGGTGCCCGGCGGCAGCTTGAGTTCCTCGATTTTACGTCCCACGACCCGGGAGGTGTTGATGTCCCCGTGGGCGATCGCTTCGATGGCTTCCGCGGCGCCGCGGCGCAGGGAGTGGACCTTGACCACGTCACCGCGGCGCACATGGGTGAGCAGGCTGCCGATGGTGGACTGCTGCGGGGAGAGGGCGATGTCGATCTCCCCGCTCTGGATCAGATCCACGTAGGCGGCGCGGTTGATCAGGGTAATGGCCTTGCGCGCGCCGAGGCGCTTGGCCAGCATGGAGGAGAGGATATTGGCTTCATCGTCATTGGTCAGGGCACAGAAGACATCGGTTTTGTCGATATTCTCTTCCAGCAGCAATTCCTCATCGGCGGCATCGCCGCACAGGACCATGGTTTTGGACAGTTCGTTGGAGATGATCCGGGTGCGTTCCGGATTGTGGTCGATCAGTTTGACCTGATAGTTGCGTTCAAGTGACTGGGCGACCCGCTTGCCGATATTGCCGCCACCGACAATCATGATGCGCTTGTAGGGCTTGTCCAGGCGGCGAAGTTCACTCATGACCTTGCGGATATTCTTGCTGGCGGCGATGAAGAAGACCTCGTCGTCGGCCTCGATAACCGTGTGGCCTTCGGGGATGATCGGTCGGCCGCGCCGGTAGATGGCGGCGACGCGGGCCTCGATGCCGGGCATGTGTTTGCGCAGGGTGCGCAATTCGTGGCCCACCAGGGGTCCCCCGTAATAGGCGCGAACGCCGACCAGTTGCACCAGCCCGTCGGCAAAGTCGAGTACCTGGAGGGCGCCGGGGTGGTTGATCAGGCTCTGGACATAATTGGTGATCAGTTGTTCCGGGCTGATCAGCACGTCGACAGGCAGAGCGCTCGTCCCGAACAGGTTGCGGTACTTCAGATATTCCAGGGCGCGGACCCGGGCGATTTTGGTCGGCGTATGAAAGATCGTATAGGCGACCTGGCAGGCGATCATGTTGGTTTCGTCGCTGTCGGTCACGGCGATCAGCATGTCGGCATCGTCCGCGCCGGCGCGCTGCAGCACTTCGGGATAGGAGGCATGGCCGACCACGGTGCGCAGATCCAGCCGGTCCTGCAGGCCCTGCAATACCTCTTCGCGCTGATCGACCAGGGTGATATCGTTGGCTTCACTGGCAAGATTTTCCGCCAGGGAGCTGCCCACCTGTCCGGCGCCGAGGATGATGATTTTCATAAAAATCCAGTGTTGTACTTGTTATTGGCTGTATGGACGAATTGTAAAACGTTTATTGATTGATTACCCATCATGGGTGACATTTTTTGGATCGATCCCCAGTGCACGCAGTTTACGATACAGATGCGTACGCTCCAGGCCGACCGCCTGGGCCACCTTGCCGACACTGCCGTGGGCCTTGCGTAACTGATACTCCAGGTAGTCACGTTCGAACTGTTCACGTGCCTCGCGAAGTGGCAGGTCATAATTGACCTCAACCTCACGTTTATGGGTTGTTGTCTCGCCTTCGCCCAGGGTGGCGTCGATTTCGTCCACGTCGATCTCGTGGCCCGAGCCGACAATCAGAAGCCGCTGAATCAGGTTGGTCAGCTCACGCAGATTACCGGGCCAGTCATAGTTGCGCAGTCGATTCTGGGCCGCCATGGTGAATTTGCGGTAGGGCAGCTTTTCCAGATCGACCAGTAGATTGGTAAAGGCGTTGAGCAGCTCGGGGATATCTTCGCGATGTTCGCGCAGGGCCGGGACCCGCACCGGCACCACGTTAAGCAGATAAAACAGATCCTTGCGGAACAGTCCGTCGGCCACCCGCTGTTCCAGATCGTGGTGGGTGGCGGCGATGATGCGCGCGCGCAATTCGACAGGCTGGGTTCCGCCGGTTCGATAAAAACTCTGCGCATCGAGGGCGGAATAGAGCCTGGTCTGGGTCCCCGAATCCATTTCGGCAATATCATACAGCAGCAGCGTCCCGCCACTGGCTTGCTCCAGCAAGCCGTAATGAACCGGGCCATTTTTTTCAGAGCCGAACAGTTCATGCGCGGCGTTATCGGGATTCAGGCCGGCGACATTGACATCGATAAAGGGGCGATCACGCCGGGTGCTGGCATCGTGCAGGTAGTGAGCGGCGATATGAATCCCGCAGCCCGGCTCGCCACTCATCAATACCCAGCTGTCATGTTCGGCGATGCGTCGTAGCTGATCCCGCAGTGTCTGCATGACCGCGCTTTTACCGATCGGCTCGTGCACCACCAGGCTGTGCCGACGCAGCCCCTGGTTTTCGCGCTGCAGTTTGTCCGTTTCCAGGGCATGTTCGATGGTCAGTAACAGCTTGGCCAGGGAGATCGGCTTTTCGATAAAGTCGTAAGCGCCCAGGCGGGTGGCCTCGACAGCCGTTTCAACCGTGCCATGGCCGGACATCATGATCACCGGCGTGCCAAGTTGTTCGTCATCCTTCCACTCCTTGAGCAGGGTGATGCCGTCGATGTCCGGCATCCAGATATCCAGCAGAATCAGATCCGGACGGCGCTGGCGGTGCTGCCGGCGCGCGGTTTCGCCGTTTTCGGCAACCGCCACCGCATAGCCTTCATCCTCGAGGATCTCCTGCAACAGCTGACGAATATCCGGCTCGTCATCGACGACCAGAATATAGGGCCTGGCGGTCGAGGTGTCAGGTTGCTGTGCCGGATCAGGGGCGGCGGATTCAGGCGGCTGCATCATCATCGCGGTTAATTGATTGTCCGGAGTCCGGCTCCATTGTATCGCTTATTTCACCGCCGGAGGAAACCACCGGCAGGCGGATAATGATCGTGGCACCCCCTGTGGGGCTGTTCTCCGCCCAGAGCATGCCGCCGTGCTCTTCGACGATCTTTTTCACAATGGCCAGACCCAGACCACTGCCGCGGGGCTTGGTGGTGACATAGGGGTCAAATAGCTGGTCAAACAGCTGTTCGGGGATGCCCGGGCCACTGTCCTCGATTTTCAGCTCCACGTAGCGACAACTCTGCTCGTGCGCGCACTTCGTGGTGACCCGAAGTCTGGCGCCCCTGGCATAGTCCATCGCTTCCAGCGCGTTTTTGAACAGATTGTGCAGTACCTGACGCAGACGGCCGGCGTCGGCCTCGATACGCGGCATGCTGGGATCCAGCTTGAGGGTAAAGCGGATCTGGTTATTGCTGGTGCGATAGAGCTCGAGGACTTCGTCGATGATCGTGTTCAAATCCAGCGTTTCCAGTTGCAACTCCGGCATACGGGCATAGTCGGAGAACGCCTTGACCATTTCCTTGAGTGCCTCGACCTGCTGGACGATGGTGTGGGTGGAGCGGTCCAGCACCTCGGCATCATTTTGCGGCATTTTCTTCAGGTACTTGTGACGCAGACGTTCGGCGGCCAGCTGAATGGGGGTGAGTGGATTTTTGATTTCATGGGCGAGGCGCCGGGCGACTTCGCCCCAGGCTGCATTGCGCTGGGCCTGGATCAGCGCGGTAATGTCGTCGAAGACGATAATACTGCCGCTTTCGCGATCGCTGCTGTCGGGTAGCGGGGTACCGCGACACATCAACACCTTGCGGCCGTTGGGACCGAACAGGGTCACCTGTTCCTGCCATTCCTGCTCGCCGGCATCGAGATACTGGGCGATCGCGTCGACCAGTTGGCGGGTGGCGGGTTCGGCCTCGGCCAGCGTATCCAGTCGCGCGCCCTGATAACGGCTCAGGTCGAGATTCAGTATCTGACTGGCAGCCAGGTTGTGGGTATTCAGCGTGTGCTGGCTGTCCAGGGTCAGCACGCCGGAGGAGAGATTGGCGAGCACCGCCTCGAGGTAGGCGTGCTGGGTTTCCAGTTGCTGCTGACTTTGCTGGGCCTGTTGCTGGGCGATGGCGATCTTGTGGGTCATCTCGTTGAACGAGCGAACCAGAAAGCCGAGCTCGTCCCTGCCCGGCAGGGGCAGGCGTTTGTCGTAGTTGCCGGCGGCTACAGCCCGGGTGCCTTCCACCAGATCAAAGATGGGTTGCACCATGCGTCGCGCGGCGTAAAAGGCCGCCCAGATGGCGACCAGAATACTCAGCAGCAATACCAGAGAGAGAGTGAGAATAAAGCTGTATTTCAACGGCGTGCGCAGATACGCCACTTCCCGGTACTTGCTGAAAGCCGACTGCACGCTGTCGGCCAGCGTATTGATACGCTCGTTGACCGGAAACAGGGCCTGCAGGATGCGCGGCTCGGTGACGGCATCGGGCCCGGGCAGGGTCACCACGGCCCGAAAGTGCAGGCCGCTGTCCTTGATCGGGACCATGCCGATGTCATCGTTACCCTGGCGCAGCATGTGCAGGCTGGTGTCATCCAGCCGGGCCGGCAGTAACCGGGTTGATTCCAGGTTGCTGGAAGCGATGATACGGCCGTTGCGCGAGAACAGGGTCAGTTCGGAGGCGTCGGTATTTTGATGGATTTCGTTCAGCTCCAGCGCGGCGAGGTTATTGGGCGTATCAACCAGCTCATTGCTCAGGTTCTGGGTCTCACGCAGCAGTTCGCGCATGCGTACGCCCAGTGACGCCTGGCTCAGTTCCAGGGCGTCGTTCAATGCATTCTCCACCCGCACATCAAACCAGCTGTCGATGCCGCGCTTGATGAAGTCGAGTGAGAAGTAATAGACCACCGACACCGGGGTGACCGAGAGAATGACAAACATGACGACCAGGCGGGCGGTAAGCCGGGTGCCCGTGTCCTTCCTTCGGTATTGCTGAATCAGTTGCCACAGGCTTTTGCCGATCAGAACCAGCAACAAGAGTATCGCGAGAATATTGACGCCGAGCATCAGCGAGTAGAGCTCGCCGAATAACGCCGAGTTGTGCGTGGCACCGCTCATCAGATAGAGCGAGGTCAGCAGCAGGACGAACAGAATAATGATCGGTGCGCTGCCGGAGAACAGTTTGCGAATCAGCGAGCCAATGACCATGAGTACCAGTCGCTTTGCAGTTGCCAGTCACTTGAAATATAGGCCAGTGGCCGCATGGGTGCAGGCAGGGATTCGATATCGAGACGGGCACGCAGCTCGATACCGTATTCGGCACCCGGCTCCAGCAGGTTGGCGTCAATCAGGGGCAGATCATTGATTCGACCCAGCGACCAGAGGGCGGTGTCCAGATTGTGGTAGTTTTCCTGGATACCGCTGTTGAGGTTGTGGATTACGTATTTTTCGGTCAGCGCGTGATAGAGCAGCAGGTAGTTCTGGGTCAGGGTGGCCAGCTCCTTGTCCAGCCACCAGCGGCGCTTGCGATCCACCCGGATATCGAGAGCGATGATCAGGGGTACCCCGTTTTTGACCGCATTGACGGCTTCCCGCGACAGTCGATAGTCGATGCGGGCATTCAGATGATAGACCATATCACGCAGGGTCAGCCCGGCCGAGCGGATGGCAAAACCGTTATCGGCTGCGGCGGGAGGGGTAGAGCCGAGGGCGGTCGCGAGCAGCAGATAGCGCAACCAGCGGACGGGCGCCGGCATTGCAGGCTCAGCTTGTTTTGACCAGACGTGCGTAATAAAAACCATCCATATCATCCTCGCCGGGCAAGATCTGTTGCCCTGCCGACTGGGCATGCCCCCAGCCTGTGGGCAGGGGAACGTGCCGGGCATTGTCCGCGGCGGCCAGAAAATGTTCCACCTGTTGTCGATTTTCCTCCGGCAGGATCGAACAGGTGGCGTACAGCAAGCTGCCGCCCGGTTTGAGCAGGGGCCACAGCGCCAACAGCATAGCATGTTGTGTGGCGCACAGCGCCGGGATATCGCGCTGGCGGCGGTGCAGTTTGATATCGGGATGGCGACGAATGACACCGGTGGCGCTGCAGGGCGCATCGAGCAGGATGCGATCGAACAGCCGGCCGTCCCACCAGTCGTCCGGTCGGGCGGCGTCACCCTGTTGCAGACTGGCCGGCAGACCGAGACGAGTCAGAGTCTGTTCGATGCGTTGCAGGCGGGCAGGATCGATGTCCAGCGCCACCAGCTCCTTTACCTCGGGCTGCTGTTCGAGCAGATGGGCGCTCTTGCCGCCGGGCGCGGCGCAGGCATCGAGGATCCGTTCACCGGGTCGGGGATCCAGCAGCGGCGCAGCCAGCTGGGCGGCGATGTCCTGGACCGAGATCTGCCCCTCGGCAAAACCGGGCAGCTGTTCCACCGGGCAGGGATCGGCGAGAATCACGCCGCTGTCGCCGTGGGCGGCGGCACGGGCTTCGAGCCCGGCCGCGACCAGACGCTTTATATAGTCGTCGCGGAAGAGCCGGCGCCGATTGACCCGCAGGCTCATCGGTGCCTGGGTGTTGTTGGCCTCGACGATCGCGGGCCAGTGCGCGGGCCAGGCCTGCTGCAGGTGGGTCAGCAGCCAGCCGGGGTGGGCATAACGGGCCGGGGCATCCTGCTCCAGCCTGATATCGAGTTCGGCCTGTTGACGCTGGTAGTTGCGCAATACCGCATTGACCATGCCGCGTGCCCAGGCCTTGTCGAGGCTCCGGGTTACGGCGACGGTCTCGCCCACCGCCGCATGGGCCGGGATCCGGCTGAAGCGTAACTGATACAGTCCCAGCAACAGCAACAGACGCAGATCGGTGTCTTTTTTCTTCAGCGGTTTGTGCAGCAGCTGTCCGAGCAGGAAGTCGAGTTGCGGATACCAGCGCATTACCCCGTAGCCCAGGTGCTGCAACAGCGCCTGGTCGCGGGTCTGATCCAGCTGCGGCAGGATCCCCTCCAGGGCGTTATCCAGATTCTGGCCGTGCTGGACGATCTGCTGCAGCACCCGCAGGCAGGCAAGGCGGACATTCATCAGCGCGCCGCGCCGCCATTGTCACCCAGGCGCAGGCCCACCTGTAGCCGGCCGGGGCGGCCGTTGAGGAAGGCGGCGGCACTCATCGCCTTGCTGCCGGCCGGCTGGATCTGTTGCAGCAGCAACAGGCCCTGCCCACAGACCACGCCGATCCCTTCAGAGTCAGTGCTTACTACGGTGCCGGGTGCCTGGTCAGAAGCCGCAGGCGTCTCCTGCGCCTCGGCCTGCCAGATCCGCAATGCCTCGCCGTCGAGCCGGGTGTGACTCACCGGCCAGGGGTTGAAGGCGCGCACTTCGCGGGCCAGCCGGGCGGCCGGTTTGTGCCAGTCAATCCGGGCCTCGGCCTTGTCCAGCTTGCGGGCGTAGGTCGCCTGACTGTCGTCCTGGGGCTCGGGCTGAAGCTGGTCGAGGCTGGCCAGCGCCCGCACGATGGCCTCACCGCCGAGCGCGGCCAGCTTGTCGTGCAGGCTGCCGCCGGTCTCATCCGGGGCGATCGGGCAGCGCAGCCTGAGCAGCATATCGCCGGTATCCAGCCCGGCGTCCATCTGCATGATGGTGATGCCGGTCTCGCTGTCGCCGGCCAGAATGGCCCGCTGGATCGGCGCCGCGCCGCGCCAGCGCGGCAACAGCGAGGCGTGGATGTTCAGGCAGCCGTGAGCCGGAATGTCGAGCACCTGTTGCGGCAGCAGCAGCCCGTAGGCGGCGACGATCATCCGATCCGCCTGCCAGCGGGCCAGCTCGGCCAGGGCGGCGTCGGATTTGAAATTGTCCGGCTGACAGACCGGGATCCCGTGTTCCAGCGCCAGCTGCTTGACCGGGCCCGGCTGCAGCTTGCGCCCCCGCCCGGCCGGGCGATCCGGCTGGGTGTACACCGCAGCAATCTCGTGCCCCGCATC
>JBKGZJ010000085.1:0-9642 GCA_046545635.1 Thiohalophilus sp.
TTGTTCGATCTGGTACGACGATTGCTCGGCAAGAAAGCGTCATGCACTACATGAACAGTTCAGGAGGGCAGGATGAACCCCCATGCCGATGTCAGTTATCCCGTATCCATCGTGATGCGCCGGGAATACCGGCAATACGGGCAATGGCAGTTGCCCCACTGGGACCTGGTCGGCCTGTTGCCGCAGCACACCGGCGACGGATCGCAGCGCCGGCAACAGCTGCAGGGTGAACAGGACGAGGGGCACGTGATCTGGTCGGGTTTCTGGCTCGAACTGTTTCGCGACGGCCTGCAAAGCTATTACCAGAACCTGATGGGCAAGCAACCGTCACTGTTCGTGTTGTGCCGGGATGATGACGAGGACACGGATCTGGCGCCGACCATGATCAGTGCCAACTTTGCCGATGCCGAGGCACACATGGAGACGGATGGCATTGTGCTTTCAACACCGCTGGTGGCGCCCTTCTCCAACTGGCTGGCCGAATACGTATTGAGTCAACAATCGGCACTGGAGAAGCAACTGCAGGATCACAAACACGGCAAAAAAGACAAGCGCAGACATGTCTGATTCGAACGATATCAGTAACAAGACCGGCCATGGTACCGCAAACCAGAGCGGAAACGATCAGGGCGGAACATTTCTGCACCGCTGGTCGCAACGCAAGCTCGAACAGCAAAGACAGCCGGAAACAAAGGTGTCGGCTTCCGACTTTAGCGATACGCGGGAAGCTGCTGAATCGTCCGGGCCGCAGGAACTGCCCGATATCGACACGCTGGATGAGAACAGCGAGGTCAGCATGTTTTTTTCCGAGCATGTGGCCGAAACCCTCAGGCGTCAGGCCCTGCGCAAGTTGTTCCATCTGGACAAGTTCAATGTCTGCGACGGGCTGGATGACTATGCCGAGGATTACACGCTGTTTGAGCCACTGGGAAACACGATAACAGCCCACCAGCGGCTGCAGAAGGAGCGCGAGGCGATCAAGCGCCTGGTGAATGAGGAACAAGACACGCCGCCTGCCGCGCAGAACGATGCGCTCGAGGTGGAAACCCCGTTACAGGCGGAAGTTGCGGCTGAACAGAGCGAAGACGAACAGCTGCCTGACGGGCAGACAGAACACAAAGAGGGTTAGACGATGAACTATTCCGAGGAAACACCACCGCTCGGTACAGGCCCGGACGCTCTCGGGCAACAGACCGGTAACGGCGTGGCCCGCATGGCGGCCATGCAGGTACTGCAACAGCCTGCTGCCAGCACCTCCGTGATCGACTATCACAGCGAGGGGCGGCTGGTGATTATCGGCACGGGCAGCGAGGCCGTTGCCGTGGCGCGTGATCTGGTGGACGAGCTGGCTGCCGTGGCCATTGTCGACCCGGCACTCGACACCCAACGTCCGCGGGTGGATGATCGTATCGCCTGTATCCATGCCGGAATCGATCGGATCGAGGGTCACCTCGGTGATTTTCACATTCATTTGCGCGACAGGGGGACACAGCGTCTGGAGCTTCGGTCGCTGCTGGGGCGAAGCTGGCCGCGCATCGATCTGATTCTGGATCTGTCGCCTGAGCCCTGCTTCGAGGCCGAGATCCTGCCGCCGGGTTATTTCGCCACGCGCGGTGACGGCGCCCGACTCGCGGCGCTGAGCGAAGAGATTCCCGGGATGATCGGCGAGTTCGAGAAGCCGCGCTATTTTCACTACGACCCGTCGATCTGCGCACACGACCGCAATCAGTGTACGGCCTGCACGCGTTGCATCGATGCCTGTCCGACCCGGGCCATTCGTTCCATTGGGGAGCAGATCGAGGTCGATCCCTATCTGTGCCAGGGCGGGGGAACCTGTGCCGCGGTCTGCCCCAGCGGGGCTATCCAGTATGTGTATCCCGGCCTGGCCGACACCCTGGGCCGTATTCGCCAGTTGCTCAAGCAGTATTACCAGGCCAGCGGTGAAAATGCCCGCGTGGTGTTTTTCGAGCAGACACAGCACGACGCACTGTATCAACAACTCGCGGAACTCGAAGAAAATCTGATCCCGGTGGCGCTGGATGAACTGGGCGCGATCGATATGACGATCATGCTCAATACCCTGGCCTTCGGTGCGCAACAGGTCATTATCGCGACCAGCGAACAAACCGCCCCGCTGATCGACAGAACCCTGCGGGAACAACAGGCGCTGGCGGCGGCCTTTCTGGACGGGCTGGGGGAGATGGCAGAGCGGATCGCAATTGTGCCACAACACCAGCTGCCGGAAGTTGAAACAGACGCCGAAGAGGAAACGCGACCGGCAGCCACGTATGCCAGTTTCGATGACAAGCGCAACATGCTCCATTTCGCGCTGGAGCATCTCTATCGCCACGCGGCGAAAAAACCGGAAATCCTGCCCCTGCCCGATCAGGCCCCGTTTGGCGAGGTTCAGGTCGATGCCGGGGCCTGTACCCTGTGCATGGCCTGCACCGGGGTTTGTCCGACCGGCGCCTTGCTGGCAGGCAACGAGCGCCCGCAGTTGAAATTCATTGAAAACAATTGCGTGCAGTGCGGACTGTGCGAGCAGACCTGTCCCGAATCGGCAATCACACGGCGGCAACGCTACCTCTTTGACGGCGAAGCGCGTGGGGCGCGGCGTCTGCTTTACGAGGAGGCGCCGTTTCATTGCGTGGAATGCGGCAAACCGTTCGCGACCCGGCAGATGATCGAACACATGCGCGACAAACTGACCGGGCACTGGATGTTCGATAACGATCGGGCGCTGCGCCGCCTGTCGATGTGCGAGGACTGCCGGATTGCCGATATGTGGCAGGAAGAACAGCGTGCCTGAGTTGGTCGAAATGTCGCGTTTTTATCGACGGAGTGAACAAATTGTCACACCGGGCCCGGGTGCGGGTCGAATGGGGCGCCGAATTGTTCGTCTGGCTCCTTCCGGGTCATTTTTTTCATTTTGTTACTGGCACAGGCGTTGCTCTGTTAACAATAACCGGCTCCGGTGCGCCGTGCGCCAGAACCGACAGGGAGGCTAAATCCAGATGCAACAGCAACAACCTTCGGCCGCCTTTGATGATGCCGCATTGCGGGCCAACACCTACAGCCTGCTGGCGCGGTTGTTACGTGCGGTGCCCGATCCGGCACTGCTGGGCGTGCTGTCGCGTATCGAAAGCACAGACAGGGAGCGACAGAGCGGGTTCGGTCTGAGTTGGCACCTGCTCAAGCTCAACGCCGACCGGGCACGGCTGCCGGAACTGGATGACGAATTTCACGATCTGTTCATCGGCCTGGGCCACGGCGAGGTGATTCCGTACGCCTCCTGGTACCGGACCGGGTACCTGATGGACAGGCCGCTGGCACGGTTGCGCCATGATCTCAGGCAGCTTGGTATCGAGCGCCAGCAACAGGTCAGCGAACCCGAGGATCACATTGCCGCACTTTGCGAGGCGATGGCGATGCTGATCGACAGCGGATCGGATCTGGACAAACAACAGGCTTTTTACCGGAATCACCTGCATGGCTGGCTGGATCGCTGTTTCAGGGATATCGAACAGGCACCGTCGGCCCGTTTCTACAAAGCCGTTGGCCAGCTGGGACAACATTTTGTGGCACTGGAGCAGCGTTATCTCGATGTGCCTGATGATTAATATCTATTTGAGAGTATAAAGAGGAGCGAACAGATGAAACACGCCGAAACAAAACCATTACCGCGTCGCCGGTTTCTGCAGCAGATGATCCTGCTGGGGGGAGTAACCGGTGCCGGCGCACTGGTGTTCAGTAACACCGGGGCAATGTCACCGACATCGAACAAAGCACCTGTAACCGGCGCAAAAAATACCGGGAGCAAAGGTTATCGTCTGACCGAACATATCCGGACGTATTACCAGAAGGCACAGATCTGATTGTTCAATTGACTCGCACCAACGCAGAGTAACTGCTGCACCGGGAGATTCAGCAATGAAACTGAAAAAGAAATCCACCTCGAATCAACAGACACCTGATCCGGGCGCCAATGCCGGGGGTTCGATCTTCGCCGAGGCGATCGATCGTCGTACCTTCCTGCAACGTTCGGGATTGACCGTCGGTGGCGTGGCGATTGCCAATATGCTGCAGATGGGCATGCTGCGCCAGGCCCATGCCACGGAAAAGGATACCGCGCCGAAAGACGATATCGAGACCGAGGTGCGGCGCAGTATCTGTACCCACTGCTCGGTCGGCTGTGGCGTGATTGCCGAGGTCCAGAACGGGGTCTGGACCGGACAGGAACCCGATTTTGATTCGCCGTTTAATCTTGGCGCCCATTGCGCCAAGGGGGCTTCGGTGCGCGAGCACGGTCATGGCGCCCAACGTATCAAGTATCCCATGAAGCAGGTGGACGGCAAGTGGAAGCGTATCAGCTGGGAGGAGGCCATCGATGAGATTGGCGATCAGCTGCTCGATATGCGCGACAAGTACGGCCCGGACAGCCTGTGGATCGCCGGTTCCTCCAAGGCCAGTAACGAAGGCTCCTATCTGCAGCGCAAGTTCGCTGCCTTCTGGGGCAGTAATAATATCGATCACCAGGCACGCATCTGTCACTCCACCACCGTGGCCGGGGTGGCCAATACCTGGGGTTACGGGGCGATGACCAACTCCTACAATGACATGCACAACTGCAAGGCGATGCTGTTCATCGGCAGTAACGCGGCCGAAGCGCATCCGGTGGCCATGCAACACGTCCTGCGCGGCAAGGAGAACGGCGCCAAGATGATCGTGGTCGATCCCCGTTTCAGCCGGACCGCGGCGCACGCCGATCAATACATCCGTATTCGCCCCGGGACCGACGTGCCGTTTACCTGGGGCCTGTTGTGGCACATCTTTGAAAACGGCTGGGAAGACCAGGAGTACATTCGTCAGCGCGTCTTCGGCATGGAGGACATCCGCGAGGAGGTGAAGAACTGGGATCCGAAGACGGTCGAGGATGTGGTCGGCGTCCCCGAAAAGGAAATGTATGAGGCGGCCAAAATCATGGCCGAGAACCGGCCGGGCACCCTCGTCTGGTGCATGGGCGGTACCCAGCACCATACCGGCAACAACAACACCCGGGCTTACTGCGTGCTGCAGCTGGCCCTGGGCAACATCGGGGTCTCCGGCGGCGGCGCCAATATCTTCCGCGGCCATGACAATGTGCAGGGCGCGACCGACGTCGGCCCCAACTGCCATACCCTCCCAGGTTACTACGGTCTGTCCGAAGGGGCCTGGAAACACTGGGCCCGGGTCTGGGATGTCGATTACAACTGGTTGCGAGACCGCTTCGATCGCTCCGGTCAGTACGATGCCGGCGGTGGCAAGCAGGCCTATACCATGAATATTCCCGGTATGCCGGTCTCCCGCTGGATCGACGGCATCCTGGAAGACAAGGCCAATCTGTCGCAAAAGGACAATATTCACGCCATCTTCTTCCAGGGACATGCAGTCAACAGCCAGACCCGCGGAGCGGATATGAAAAAGGCCATTGAACAGGTGGACCTGGTGGTGATCTCGGATCCCTATCCCACGCACCTGGCGGTGATGAGCGAACGCAAGAACAACACCTATCTGTTGCCGACCTGCACCCAGTTTGAAACCTCCGGCTCGGTGACTGCATCCAACCGCTCCCTGCAGTGGCGGGAACAGGTGATCGAGCCGCTGTTCGAGTCCAAACCGGACCACACCATTCTCTATCTGTTCGCCAAAAAATTTGGCTTCGCCGAGCAGATGTTCCGGAACATCAAGGTTGAAAACGACGAGCCCTCGATCGAGGACACCCTGCGCGAGATCAACCGCGGCACCTGGACCATCGGCTATACCGGGCAGAGCCCGGAACGGCTGAAGGAGCATGCCAAATACCGGCATACTTTCAATACCACGACCCTGCGTGCCGAAGGCGGGCCGCTGGACGGGGAATACTACGGGCTGCCGTGGCCCTGCTGGGGCTCACCGGAGATGAAACATGTCGGTACGCCGATCCTGTATGACCCGAGCAAACCGGTCGCCGAGGGCGGGCTGACCTTCCGCGCCCGTTTCGGTGTGGAACACGACGGCGTGACATTGCTGGCGGAAGACTCCTACAGCGCCGGTTCCGAGATCAAAGACGGTTATCCCGAGTTTACCGCCGACATTATCAGGCAACTGGGCTGGTGGGACGATCTGAGTTCGGAAGAGCAAGAGGCCGCCGAGGGGCGTAACTGGAAAACCGATCTGTCAGGTGGCATCCAGCGTGTGGCCATCAAACATGGGTGTGCCCCGTTCGGCAATGCCAAGGCGCGCAGTATCGTCTGGCAGTTCCCGGATCCGGTGCCGGTGCATCGTGAGCCGTTGTATACCCCGCGTTACGATCTGGTGAAACAGTACGCCACCTATGACGATCGCAAGGCCTTCTGGCGATTGCCAACCCTCTATGCCTCGATCCAGTCGAAGGACTACTCCAGTGATTATCCGTTAGTCTTTATCAGCGGACGCCTGGTGGAATACGAAGGCGGCGGGGAAGAGACCCGTTCCAATATCTGGCTGGCGGAATTGCAGCAGGATATGTTCGTCGAGATCAATCCGGCCGACGCCAACGATCGCAATATACAGGACGGCCAGTGGGTCTGGCTGGAAGGCCCGGAAGGCGGACGTATCAAGATCGTCGCCATGGTCACCCCGCGGGTCGGTCGCGGGGTGATCTGGACGCCGTTCCATTTCGGCGGCTGGTTCCAGGGCCAGGATCTGGTGGACCGTTATCCCGAAGGTACGGCACCGGTGGTGCGCGGCGAGGCCTGCAATACCGCCACCACCTACGGCTACGACTCGGTGACCCAGATGCAGGAAACCAAGGCCACCCTGTGCGAAATCCGGCCGGCTTAATATTTTAAGGAGAGGAGGACTCATTTATGGCACGTATGAAATTTCTTTGCGATGCCGAACGTTGCATCGAATGCAACGGTTGCGTCACCGCCTGCAAGAACGAGAACGAGGTGCCGTGGGGGGTCAATCGCCGGCGCGTGGTGACCTTCAAGGATGGTGAACCGGGTGAGAAATCCATCTCCGTGGCCTGCATGCACTGTACCGATGCTCCCTGCGCGGCGGTCTGTCCGGTGGACTGCTTCTACACCACCGAGGACGGCATTGTGCTGCATAACAAGGACCAGTGCATCGGTTGCGGCTATTGCTTCTACGCCTGCCCCTTCGGCGCCCCGCAGTTCCCGCAACAGGAGGCGTTCGCGGTACGCGGCAAGATGGACAAGTGCACCTTCTGTGCCGGCGGACCGGAAGCGGACAATTCCGACGAAGAGTATGCCAGGTACGGTCGCAACCGTATCAGCGAAGGCAAGCTGCCGCTGTGTGCCGAGATGTGTTCCACCAAGGCCTTGCTGGCCGGGGACGGGGATCTGGTCGCGGACATCTATCGCAAACGGGTATTGAAACGCGGCGGTCGCCCGCAGACCTGGGGCTGGGACGCGGCCTATGGCAGCAAGTAAGTTTGGTTCGGGAGGCAGACGATGCGCAAACTGAGGACATTACTGGTGCCGGCCGGCATGGCCATCGCGCTCGGCGGCTGTTACGAAGACATGGGTGTAACGTTGCATGAGCCGGGGGAATACAAGGGCAAAAAAGATCCGCTGGTCACAACCCTTAAACAGCAGAAAACGCAGGAGACGCTGGAGAAACGCTTCAGGACCGGTCAGACCGACCGTTGAGAGAACCACAGGTAACATTATGAAAATCAAATCAGGATGGATCGTACTTGCCGGCGTCATACTGGCGGGTTGTGATACCCGGGCCCACGATCCCTGGGTGCAGGATGATGATTATCTGAAAGATGAACGCAGCCGCAGTGCCCAGCTGGATGAGCAGCTCGATCGGCGTATTCAGGGCCAGGCCCAGCGGTAATAGTGGATATAACAGGAGAGCAGCATGAACACACAGACACAGCCGACTGCGAAGCCGCATTCCCGACGCCGGATGGGCAAGGTCTGGATCATGAGTCTCGCGGCGCTGCTGGTGCTGGCGGCGCCGCTGGTTGTCGGCTGGCAGCTGGTTGGCATCGATGCAGTGCAGGCCGAATTCAGTAGCGGTTCCAATCCCCGCGCCGAGTACTGGCGTGAGGCCCGTGAAGGGGCGGCCGGTTATACCACCGTCAAGGGTCAGGAGACCGCTGTGCTGATCGAAAACGGCGGCCAGAACTGGCGCCAGGTTCGTAACGGGCCGGTCGCCACGCTGGGCGCGTGGCTGATCGGCATCGTGGTGGTGCTGCTGGTGCTGTTCCACCTGATGGTAGGCAGGGCGAAACTGGAGCAGCGCACCGGCAGAAAGATCCTGCGCTGGACGGTGTTCGAGCGCACGTTGCACTGGTTTGTGGCGGTGCTGTTCATTTTGCTGGCGCTAACCGGGTTGAGTCTGCTCTACGGCCGCGCCGTGTTGATCCCGGTAATGGGGTATGACGGTTTTGCCGCCTATGCCCAGTTTGCCAAGTGGGTGCACGATTATCTGTCGCTGTTCTTCGTCATTGGCCTGGTGGTCATGCTGGCCATGTGGTTCAGCGAGAACTTTTTCAGCAAGGTCGACTGGGAATGGTTTAAAAAAGGCGGCGGCTATCTCGGCAAGGGGCACGGCAGTGCCTACAAGGTCAATGCCGGGGAAAAAGTCTGGTTCTGGATCCTGTTTGTCGCCGGGATCGGGCTGATGATCTCCGGGATCGTGTTGCTATTGCCCAACCTCGGCTTCGAGCGCGGCACCATGCAGGGCGCCAACATCATTCATGCCATTACAGCCCTGGTGTTAAGTGCGTTTGCGCTGGGGCATATCTATCTTGGCACGCTCGGCAACGAAGGAACGTTCGAGGGCATGATCAGCGGCGAAGTGGACGAGGCCTGGGCCAAACAGCACCATGATCTCTGGTACAAAGAGACCGGCGGAAAAGGTGCTGCCGCTGAAGGGGAAGCAGGTCAGGCCGCAGCGGACCAGCCAACGGCAACCTGAATACCTTACTTAGTTCGGGCGGATTTTTTACATAACCAGAGGGTAATGTCGTTAGTGACATTACCCTGTTTTTATGTCCGCACCCAGCTACTCGAAAGAGAGGGCGAATGAGCAGCCAGCTTAAAGATGAAGAAGGTGCCGTCGGCGAGATCAGCAAAAAACAGCCGGATGCGTTTTTCGATATCCTCCACAAACTGATCCGTAGCGCGGTTCGTATTCTGGCGGTACTGATGGTGTTTGTGATCTACTGGGCCGTGGCCGATGTGATCTGGATTCTGTATGACCATTTTCGTGCACCGCCGTACTTCGTCTCGCCTACTGACGACATCGTCAGGTTCTTCGCCGGCTTTCTCGCGGTGCTCATCGCCATCGAGGTGTTTATCAATATTACGCTGTATTTGCGCGATGACGCGATTCATGTACAACTGGTCGTCGCCACGGCGCTGATGGCCGTTGCGCGAAAGGTGATCGTCATGGATTACAACGACCTGAGTCCGGCGCAGCTGTGGGGCATGGGGGTCCTGATACTGGCCGTCGGCGCCACCTACTGGGTCGTGGCCTATTTTCATAAAGGGGAATGTTGATTGTTTATAGAACTCGCGTCGAAAATGTTCGCCCTCCGGGCGAGCTGAATCTTGAAAGCGGGCTCTCGCGCCCGCGCGGCGAGGTACTTTCTTGTACCGACAA
>JBKGZJ010000086.1:0-9595 GCA_046545635.1 Thiohalophilus sp.
CGGTCAAGCAACGGACGGTTCGGACCGGTATCTACAAAATTCCCGCCCCCGGTCCGGTGACTGTCTCGCGACTCGGGCTGCAGGACGATGTGCGCATCGAGATTCGCAAGATGGGGCTGGAACACAGCGCGGTCTATGCCTATCCTTTCGAGCACTACGACTATTGGCAAAAGGAGCTGGGGCGTGAAGAAGCGTTCCCTGTCGGCCAGTTCGGCGAAAACCTGACTGTAACCGGCCTGCTGGAAAACGCGGTGCGCATCGGTGATCTGTTTCGCTTCGGGAATACCGTGTTGCAGGTGGCGCATCCGCGTATCCCTTGTAACAAACTGAACGCGCGCATGGGACTGCGTTTTGCGCCCATGTTTCTGGCTTCGTGCAGGGTGGGTTATTATCTTCGTGTGCTGAGCGAAGGCACTGTGGAAAAGGGTGACAGTATCGAACTGCTCGAGCGTGATGAAAACTCTCCGACCATGGAAGAGTTTGTACGCATAGCCCATTATGAATACTGGGATGACGAGGCGCTGCAGTATCTGTTGCAGGCCCGTGATTTGATGCCTGCCTGGCGGGAGACAATCGAAGCCAAGCTGGTACGCAGCCGGTCGGTTAAAGGCTGGCACGGCCTGCGCAAACTCGAAGTAGTGCGTCGAGAGCAGGAAAGCGAGAACACTGTTTCACTCTACCTGAGGTGTGCCAAGGGCAAGGCGCTGGCGCCGTTTCACGGCGGGCAGCAGATTACCGTCGTGCCGGGCGGACACGGCGCCAACCAGCAACGCCTGCACTGCTTTCTTTCCGGCAGCCCGAATGAGTTGTCCGCTTACCGGATCATCGTGCGTTACCCGCTTTCAGCCGGGGAGATCGATACGGCCGATTCCGTGTCTTCTTACCTGGCTGGTCTGAAAACCGGTGAGCAGCTATTTTGTAATGCCCCGTTTGGCACCTACCGGACAATCGACAAAGAGAATGATCGCCTTCCCGTACTGCTGAGCCAGGGCCCGGGTATCGCGCCGATACTCAGCCTGTTGTATGAACTGGAAGGACAGCGTGACCAGATGTTCCTGTTCCATCAGCCGAAAGCCGATGAGCCCCGGGGGTTATTGAATGAAGTTGACAAACTGCTGGCCAGAAACCCCGGCTGGCAGATGCACCATGCCGATCCGCAGGTAACGAATTCGATTAACGCCGAACAGGTCCGTTTCCATGCGCCGCAGGTAAACGTCGATATTCATATCGCCGGCTCTCGCGCTTTTGTCGAGCGCCTGGTCAACGAGTTTATGGCTCTGGATATTTCACCCGCCGCCTTGATTGTGCATGAGATTGATTAGATAAGGGTACGTTCATTTCGGGACCCCCGGACCCGGCTCAAAGATTATTAATGAGTTCGTGCGGCGCCGGGACAGCCAGAATAAAACGCCCCGCCATCGAGCGATAGCGGGGCGTTGTTTTCTGCATGAAGCGTGCTCAGGCAGCCTGGATGGACTTATCGTCCGGGTGCTTTTTTTTGTATTCCTCATGAATGTCCCGCAGGCTGACGCTGCTCAGATAGTCATAGACCATGCTCGACAGCTCTTTCCACAGGTGGGCGCTTTCCGGGGCGCCGTGGCCGGTGGGGACATTGTCTTTGGCTTTCTCTTTTTCCGGCAGGTCGATCGCCTTGACGATATCGCCGACGGAGATTTCGTCGATGTTTTTGTTCAGGACATAGCCGCCGCCGGGACCGCGCACACTGCGTACCAGCCCGTGCTTGCGCAACAGGGCGAAAATCTGCTCCAGGTAAGAGATGGAGATGTTCTGGGTATGCGCCAGATAAGCCAGCGTCACCGGCCGGTCCGGGCTCATCGTCAGTTCCAGCATTGCCTTGGCGGCATAGTCTGCTCGGGATGAAAGTTTCATAATTTGGCCTCTTGATGGTTTGGGTTCGTTCCGGTGTTGACAATTTACTTGATAATTAACTTAGGATTATTCCCATAGCTTGACAATGTGTATGCTGTGAACAATTGTAAACTTCAACCCTGTGACTCATGGGGCTAATGAGAAGTAACCTATTAAAAACAATAACTTGATATAATATCGTCAAGCTGTTGCCCTGTTTTCTTGGGCACACAAAAATTCCGATGGTTCCCGCCCCGGCGACGGTTTGCGGCGCATCGTGTACCATGGAATACCGTCGGCCGGGTGGCGGTCCGAAACCCGGCGTTTAACCTGAAGGCGCAGATTATTGATGAAAGCTCTCGACGCGGACGCCCTCTATACCGCTTGCGATCCAACCCGGTTCGGATTTGATGACACCTCGCAACTGGCTGATCTGGAAGGCTTGCTGGGGCAGGATCGGGCCGAGGAGGCCCTGCACTTCGGTCTGGGGATTCGCCAGCACGGCTATAACCTGTTTGTGCTGGGGCCCAGCGGCATGGGCAAACACACCATGGTCAGCCATTTTCTGCGTCAGTGTGCCGGCGAGGAGCCGGTCGCCAGCGACTGGATCTATGTGGCCAACTTTGCCCACCCGGAGAAGCCGCGCGCCATCGAGCTGGCCGCCGGACGGGGCAGCAGTTTTGCCCATGACATGCGCCAGCTGGTGGAAGATCTGCGCTCGGCGATTCCCAATGCCTTCGAAACCGAGCAGTATCATGCCCGCCTGCAGGAGTTGCACGGCAACTTTCAGGATCGTTCGCGGCAGGTATTTGCCGAACTGGCAGAGGAGGCGGAAAAACACGGGGTGACCGTGTTGCGCGCCCGCGACGAGTTCAGCTTTGTGCCGATCAAGGAGGGTCGGCCGATGAAGTCGGACGAGTACGACGCGCTGCCCGAAGAGGAGCAGCAGCGGCTGTCGGCGGTGATCAGCAGTCTGGAAGACAAGTTGCGCGGCATCCTCCATCAGCGCAGTCAGTGGCAGCGGGAACTGCGCGAGGCGATCAAGACGCTCAACCGCGAGGTCGGCATGTTCGCGGTGGGGCACCTGATCGAGGATCTGCGCGAGAAATACCACGATGTCGAGGCGATCAGTGAGTACCTCTCCGAAGTCCAGGAGGATGTGATCGACAATCTCAACGCCTTTCGTGATGAAGAAGAGGAGGTGTTGCAGTGGGAGACCGGTAAGGCCGAGCAGTCGTTCAGGCGTTATCAGGTCAATGTGCTGGTGGATAACAGTCAGGCCAGCGGCGCGCCGGTGGTGTACGAGGATCTGCCCATCTTCCAGAACCTGATCGGACGCATCGAGTATGTCTCGCAAATGGGCACCCTGGTCACCGATTACATGCTGGTCAAGGCGGGGGCCCTGCATCAGGCTAACGGCGGTTATCTGGTGCTGGATGCCCATCGGCTGCTGACCCAGCCGTTTGCCTGGGAAGCACTCAAGCGGATGCTCTATGCCGGCGAGATCTATATCGAGTCACCGGCGGAAATGTACAGCCTGATCAGTACCGTGACCCTGGAGCCGGAACCGATTCCGCTCAGGCTCAAGGTGGTGCTGGTGGGGGAACGCTATCTCTATTATCTGTTACAGGCCTACGATCCCGACTTTGCCGAGCTGTTCAAGGTGCAGGCCGATTTTGAAAACAGCATCGACAGCAACCAGGACAACCAGAATCTGTATGCCCGGCTGCTGGCGACGCTGATTCGCAAGGATGCGCTGCTGCATTTCGAGCGCGATGCCGTGGCCCGGATCGTGGAGCACAGTCGCCGGGCGGTGGAAGATACCCAAAAACTCTCGGTACATATGCGCGGTATCAACGATCTGTTGCAGGAAGCCGATTACTGGGCCCGCCAGGGCGGGCGCGAACGGGTCAGCCGGGCGGATGTGCAACAGGCCATCGACAAACAGATCTACCGCGCCGATCGCATGCAGCGGCATGTGGTCGAGGAGATTCGCCGTGGCACCCTGTTGATCGATACCGAGGGCGGGGTGACCGCCCAGGTCAATGCGCTGGTGGTCAACGAGCTGGGCCGCTTCGCCTTCGGGCATCCCGCCCGGGTCACGGCCACGGTGCGGGTTGGCGAGGGCGAGGTGGTGGATATCGAACGCGAGGTGGATCTGGGGGGCGCGATCCATTCCAAGGGCGTGATGATCCTCAGCGCCTACCTGGCCGCGCGTTTTGCCGGCAGCAAGCCGTTATCGCTGGCCGCCACCCTGGTGTTCGAGCAGAATTATGGCGGGATCGAAGGCGACAGCGCCACCGTCGCCGAACTGTGTGCCTTGCTGTCGGCGCTGGCCGATCTCCCCATTCGCCAGTCCCTGGCGGTGACCGGCTCGGCCAACCAGCGCGGTCAGTTGCAGCCGGTCGGCGCAATTAACGAGAAAATCGAGGGCTTTTTCGACGTCTGTCATGCCCGGGGGCTGAACGGCGAGCAGGGCGTGGTAATACCGGCGACCAACGTGGAACATCTGATGCTCCGCGAGGATGTGGTGGAGGCGGCCCGAAAGGGAGAGTTTCATATTTATGCAGTGGCCACCGTGGATGAGGCCATCGAGGTACTGACCGGCGTCAGCGCCGGCGCCATCGACGCGCAGGGCGAATACCCCAAAGATACGGTGAATGACAGGGTCAAACGGCGACTGGAAGACTTTGCCGAAACCCGCCATGAATTTGCCAAACCGGGCGACGGTGACGAAGATGATGAGGACGATCAACAGAACAAGGATCACAAACCCGGGTAATCCCGGGAGCGGGCGGGAAGATAAAGACACCACAGACTGCAGGCTTGAAATCCCTCGGGATGCGCCTATAACAGCCGCAGTTATCATGATTCGTTATATAAAATGTGTCCCGGCACTCGGCCGGGTGAAAGCGACAACGGAGTCAGAACATGAGCATGCAAGCGGTCATCGAGGAAAAACTCTCACAACAGATTCATCCCTCGCATCTGCAGGTGATCAACGAAAGCGACAACCACAATGTCCCGCCGGGTTCCGAATCCCATTTCAAGGTGGTGATTGTCGCCGACAGTTTTGACGGCAAGCCCCTGATCGCCCGCCACCGGATGATCAACGAGGTCCTGGCCGAGGAATTGCAGAACAATATCCACGCCCTGGCGCTGCATACCTACGCACCGGACGAATGGCAGGAAACCGGCCAGGCGCCTGATTCTCCACCCTGTCACGGCGGCGGGAAATAAGGGGCCAGGGGCTAGCTGCTAGGGGCTAGTAAATGGCAAGGCAGGCTGTGTTTCAACCGGGGAGGATCCTCCGGTAGGTCAGGTTGCGCAACGCGCTACCTGACACCTTTCTATTCGCAGGGTGTCACGCAGGCTATCGCCAGCGTGACCTACGACTTCCGGTTATGATCCTGATGGGAAGAGTGCCGGCATGATGTTGTTACTAGCGACTAGCCCCTAGAGACTAGTCACTGATTTATCCCCGGGCGGCATCTGCAGGTAAAACCCCTGTTGCTGCATCGCGGCGATGACGTCCGCGCCCGTACAGCGGGCCAGTCGGCGCTCCGGCGTCAGTGCCAGTTCCAGAAAGCGTTCGGTCTCGCCCAGTATTTGCCGGATATGTTCCGGCACCTCAGACCAGTCGTCCTCCACCGGCAGATAGACGTAGGTGCCGGGTTTGCGCCGGCTGCGATAGACATAGCAGTTCACCGCAATCAATTGATCGTCACCTGCGCGGTGGCCTCGGCCAGCGCCGCTTCGATCTGTTGTAAGCGCTGTTGCGCCCCGGGCAGGGTGTGCCCCTGCTGTCGGGTCTGTTCCAGCAGCGCTTTGGCCTCCGGGTAGATCGTGCTGAGTTGCTCGGCATCAAACAGCTGCAGGGCGGCGGTGACGGCCTGCTGTGATTCGCTCAACAGGGAAGGCACCAGTTCGCTCTGGCCGATGGGCGATTCGGGGAGGATCAGATCGGCGACGAAGACTTCGTCGGCCAGCCGGTTGTGCAGCTGGCGGGCCTGATCTTCCTCGTCCAGTTTGCCCAGGGCCACCGGATCGTTGGCGGCGCCCTGGCGTACCGCCGCCATGATTACCTCGATCAGCCGGTTGACCGCCTGTTTGATCTCGTTGTGATTGCCCGGCAGGGCACAGCACTGGACATAACTTTGATCCAGGCGCTCCTTGATGTCCAGGATCACGTCGCTCTCGCTGTTGGGTTTCAGTTCGACGGCTTCCTGTACCAGATCGCGAAAATAGCGCAGGAACTGATCGAGCTCCGCCTCGTCCTGTTCGCGCGCCTTGCGGACCTGCTCTGCGTCGATCGCCCCGGCGTCCGGGAACAGGGGATTGCGGTATTTGCGTTGCAAGTGCCGTTCGCGTGGGCCGGGCTGACTGCTGAATTCAATGGCCATGGTATCCATGTTAGGTCAGGGTTCACGCCATTATAAAGCCATTTGCTGCGGCGACGGGAGGCGTGTCTGTTATTATCCGGGTGCCCAATATCCTGCTGGAATGATGATGTTATTTGAAGAGCTGGACTACCGCGCCACGCCCCTCGCTGAGCTGAGCAGGCGGTACTCGAACATGACACGGTACGCTCACTGTCGAGGCGCTGGCGCCGGTGATCGACTGGCACCAGCAGGGACTGTTGCCACTGGGCGAACGACTGCGTGATGATCCGCGTAACCGGTCTGTGGTCCAACGAACTGCCTGATCCCGCGTTTACCGGGCTATTGGCTGGCGTTTTTGCCGAAGCCCGTGCCGAGCCGGTGAGTTTTTACAATCCGTATCAGGACAAGGAATTCACCCAGTGTGTTTATCTGGCACGTCTTGCCGGCTGATTTTCAGGCACAAAAAAAGACCGGCAGTGCGCCGGTCTTTGAGCCCTGGGAAGTAACCTTGCAGGATCAGACGCAGCCGGTCGGCTTGGGCAGTCCGCCCCACTTGCAAATCAGCTTCATCGGGCCTTTTTTGAAGATGTCATACAATTCCTTGGAGGACACGCCCGTCTGTTTGGCAAATTTGCGAATCGGCGGGACCACGCCGTCTTCTTCATACATGTGCCGCGCCTGATGGATCAAATCCATGATTTGATCATCAATTTCCATCTCGTCTTGCTTGGCGAGTTCTTTGGCGACTTCTTCCGACCAGTCATCACGATCGAGCAAAAAGCCTTCGCCATCCAGATTCAGTTCCACAGTAGTCCTACCTCTTGATTGAAAATTTGATTTTGGGGCTAACCCAAAACGTGCTTATAACCTTAGCAAAAGAGTCGGGTATTTGGCAAGACTTTGCCGGGTTTTTTTCCGCGCCAAAGGGGAGGTTATTGGCTGTTCGATGCTGGCCGGATAGTGGCGGCCAGCCCGACGGGGTCCAGCGGCTGCCGGGTGTCGATGCGCAGAACGTAGCGGTTTTCGGCCGGATCCAGTGGATCATGGTGTTGCAGCTGGGACTCGAGTACGGCCAGATCGGCCTCGGAGGCGTCTCTGCCTGCGGCCTGGCGCTGGCGAATCCGCTGGCGCAGCACCGCCGGCTCCGCCTCCAGTGCCAGGATATGCAACGGCACCCCGCACTCGTCGGCCAGCGCGAGAAACGGGGCACGCCGGGCCCGCTGCAAGAAAGCGGCATCGACGATTACCGTGTAGCCGGCCGCCAGCAGGTGGCGGCTCTGTTCCCGCAGATGCGCGTAGAGCCGGTCACTGGCGGCCGTTGAATATTTGCCGGTACCGATCCCCTGTTCGTCGGGCGCGCGGCCGAACAGGCGTTCGCGCTCCACATCCGAGCGCAGGCGCACGGCGCCAAGTGATTGAAGTAACTGATCGGTCACAGTGCTCTTGCCGCTGCCCGAAAAGCCCATGGTGATCAGCAGGGCGGGACTGTCGGCGCGGATAGTGGTCATGGCCTGATCCAGATAATGGGCCAGTTCCTCTTGATGGGTCGCTTCAGCATGCTGGGCCAGCTCGATGGCGGCCACCTTGGCCCGCACCATGGCGCGATAGACCCGATAGAAGGGCAGCAGATCCAGCCCGGCATAATCGCCGGTCTGCTCCAGATAGCGATTGAGAAAATACCAGCCCAGGCCACCGGCCTGGTGGGCATCCAGATCCATGATCAAAAAGGCGATCTCGTTGAGCGTGTCGATCCAGCGCAGGGCGGGATCGAACTCGATGCAGTCAAAGGCGATGACCCTGTTCCGCCACAAGGCGATGTTGCGCAGATGCAGATCGCCGTGACATTCACGAATAAAGCCGTCACGGTGGCGTTGCCTGAATCGTGCCTCCCGTTGCGTCAGTTGCTGTTCACTCCAGCTTTCCAGCTCGACCAGCCGGGGATCGTCGGCCAGTTGCGGCGCCTGCTGACGGATCTGGCGAAAGTTCTCCTCGCAGGGATGGCGTATCGCCTCCAGGCTGCCGTAATCACTGTGCGCCGGCGCCGCCGGCAGTTGCTGATGAAACTCGCCGATCAGCCGGGCCAGCTGATCGAGGTGTTGTTCGGTCAGTTGTTGCTGTTGCAGGAGTTTGTCAAACCCCTGCTCGGGATCGAACTGGCGCATCTTCAGGGCGTATTCGATCACCGTCCCCTCAGCCTCGCCGGGATCGCCGATCACCATGCCTTCGGCGCTGTCGATGACCGCCAGCACATCAAGATAGATGGGCGCGGCCAGGCGACGATTCAGGCGTAACTCTTCCCGGCAGTAATAATGACGCTTGTCGAGCGTGCTGAAATCGAGAAAGCCGAGATCCAGCGGTTTTTTGAGCTTGTAGGCGTATTCTCCGGTAAGCAGCACCCAGGAGATATGGGTTTCGATCAATTCAATCCGTTCGACCGGATGCGGATAGGCCGGCGATTGCTGCAACGCCGTCAGCCAGGCTGGAGTCTGCGGGTCGCTCATTGCTACACTGAGGGTATCGGATTCATGGTGACAGCCTAGCGCTGATGGATTATTGGAACAATACATATGTCGGGATTACAGGCCGCGCGCGTGCGTCTGGACAAGTGGCTCTGGGCGGCACGCTTTTACAAGACCCGCACACAGGCAACAGAGGCGATCAACGGCGGCCATGTGCGGCTCAACGGTCAGCGTACCAGGCCCGGTGCAACACTGCAGATCGGTGATCAGATCACCGTGCGCAAACAGTCGCTGAGGTTTGAACTGACGGTACAGGCACTGTCCCAACGCCGCGGACCGGCCAGTGTCGCGCAACAGTTATATAAAGAGCATGCCGAGAGCATTGCCCGGCGTGAAGCGGAGCAGGCGGCCAGAAAGGAACAGGCGCGACTCAACCCGCGTCCCAAACACAGGCCGGATAAACGCGAACGGCGCAAGATCATCCGTTTCGTCAACAAATACAGCCAGGAGAGCTCATGAGCCGTCCCCGGACCCCGTTGCTGACCGTGGATATCATCATCCGACTGGTGGATCAGGCCGGGCACCCTCTGGTGTTAATCGAACGCAAGAACCCGCCGCCGGGCTGGGCCCTGCCCGGCGGCTTTGTCGATATCGGCGAGACCCTGGAACAGGCGGCGGTGCGCGAGGCGCGCGAGGAGACCGGCCTCGAGATCGAATTGCAGCACTTGCTCGGTTGCTATTCGGATCCGGCCCGCGACCGCCGCGGCCACACCGTGAGCGCGGTTTATATCGCCCGCGCCACGGGCCGGCCGCAGGCGGCGGACGATGCGCGCGCCATCAACCTGGTGAGCCTCACCGATCTGCCGGAGAATCTCGCCTTTGATC
>JBKGZJ010000087.1:0-9571 GCA_046545635.1 Thiohalophilus sp.
CCTTGATCGGCCCAGGTAAATGGGGTAAATGGGGTCGGTAAATGGGGGGGTAAATGGGGTCGGTGACAAACGAGAATTATGTGCATTACCATTTGTCACCGACCCCTTATCCGTTATTCGCTTTGGCTGACAAAGATGGTTGGGCAAGGTCTGTGGGGGGTATTATTATAACCTTGTGCAAATTAAGACTACTTATTTTATCCCCGCAGCGCAACAAATTTGCGCCCAATACGGGCATTTTGCCGGGCGGATGATGCTCCGGCAGCAGGGCGGCTGATATAGTGGTGGCTGGCCTATGTCGCGGATTGTCCCGGTTTGCAGGAGAGCACCATGTCTTATCTATGGAAGAACGTATTGAAAGGGCTGGCCACGGTACTGCCGGTGGCGTTGACCCTGTATCTGATTTACTGGCTGGGGCTGACTATCGAAAACGGGCTGCACCCGGTGATCACCTCGGTGGTACCGGAGGCGTATTACATTCCGGGGATGGGCCTGGTGGCCGGCGGGGTGGTGCTGTTTTTCCTGGGCCTGGCGGTCAATGCCTGGGTGATCCAGCGCCTGATCTGGCTGGTGGAGAAGCTGCTGGAGCGGATTCCGCTGGTCAAATCGATCTACGGCTCGCTGCATGATTTTATGGACTACTTCGCCGCCGGCAAGAGCCGGGGCGGGCTCAAGCAGGTCGTACTGGTGTCGATCGGCGAGGCGAAGCTGCTGGGCTTTTTGACCCGCGAGGGGATCGAGGATATCCCCGGCCTGCACGCCGACGGGGATGACGATATTGTGGCCATCTATCTGCCGCTCAGTTATCAGATCGGGGGCTACACGCTCTATCTGCCCCGTTCCAAAGTGGAGCCGGTCCCCCTGTCGATGGAAGATGCCATGCGCCGGGTGCTCACTGCCGAGTTGTCCAAGTCCGGCGCCACGGCCAAACCGTGAGCTGACAGGCCTTCGACCCTCCGGCCGTTTGCCGGCCCGGCATACCCCGTTGATGCAACTTCGGGGCAGAGGGACTCTGCCCAATCCGGCCGCTTTTTTGTACAATGGCGCCCCTTTTGACCCTGGATAGTTATGAGCCGTTATCTCGACGAAACCCATCGCCGGCGCACCTTCGCGATCATCTCCCATCCCGACGCCGGGAAAACCACCGTGACCGAAAAACTGCTGCTGTTCGGCCGCGCTATCCAGCAGGCGGGGACGGTCAAGGGGCGCAAGTCGGATCGCCATGCCACCTCCGACTGGATGGCACTGGAGAAACAGCGCGGTATCTCGGTCACCTCGGCGGTGATGCAGTTTCCCTACCAGGAACGCATTATCAACCTGCTGGATACGCCGGGCCACGAGGATTTCTCCGAGGATACCTACCGGGTACTGACCGCGGTGGATTCGGCGCTGATGGTGATCGACAGCGCCAAGGGGGTCGAGGAGCGGACCATCAAGCTGATGGAAGTGTGCCGGCTGCGCGATACGCCGATTCTGACCTTCATCAACAAGCTGGATCGTGAAGGCCGCGAGCCCATCGAGCTGATGGACGAGGTGGAGAACGTACTGAAGATCCAGTGCGCGCCGATCACCTGGCCGATCGGCATGGGCAAGGGCTTCAAGGGGGTCTATCACCTCTACAACCAGAGCATTCATCTTTTCAGTGCCACCCATGGCGGCAAAATCCAGACCGGGGAAGTCATCCAGGGACTGGATAATCCCCGGCTCGACGAACTGCTCGGCAGCGCCGCCGATGAACTGCGCGAGGAGATCGAACTGGTGCGCGGCGCCAGTCACGAATTTGATCTCGACGCCTTTCTGGCCGGCAAGCTGAGCCCGGTGTTTTTCGGCTCGGCGATCAATAACTTCGGCATCGAGGAGTTGCTGGATTATTTCGTCGAGATCGCGCCGCCACCCCAGCCGCACGAAACCCGCCAGCGGATCGTCGAGCCCGGGGAAGAGAAGTTCACCGGTTTCGTGTTCAAGATCCAGGCGAACATGGATCCCCAGCACCGCGATCGGGTGGCCTTTTTGCGGATCTGCTCCGGCACCTATGAAAAAGGCATGAAGGCCCGCCAGGTGCGTATCGGCAAGGATGTGAAACTGGCCAACGCGATCACCTTCATGGCCAGCGAGCGCGAGCATGTGGAAACCGCCTATCCCGGTGACATTATCGGCCTGCATAATCATGGCACGATTCAGATCGGCGACACTTTCACCCAGGGCGAGGATCTCAAGTTCACCGGCATTCCCAACTTTGCCCCGGAACTGTTCCGCCGGGTGCGCCTGCGCGATCCCATGAAGAACAAGGCGCTGCAAAAAGGGCTGGATCAGCTCAGCGAGGAGGGCGCCTCTCAGGTTTTTCGTCCGCTCAATAACAACGACATCATTGTCGGCGCGGTGGGCGTGCTGCAGTTTGATGTGGTCGCCTTTCGTCTCAAAGAGGAATACAACGTGGAATGCAGCTTCGAGGCGGTCAATGTCAATACCGCCCGCTGGGTCACCTGCAGTGATGAGAAGATGCTCAACGAGTTTCGTAAAAAAGCCGCGGATAATCTGGCGCTGGATGCCTCGGGCAGTCTTACCTATCTGGCGCCGACCCGGGTCAATCTGGATCTGACCATCGAGCGTTGGCCGGATATCGAGTTTCACGCCACCCGCGAACACTAACAGACTGTTGAAAACTACCTGCGTTGCCGCTGCAGCGTTAAAAATAGCCTCAAAATGCTCATTTATTACATATAAACTCCGCTTTTTCGGCCTTTTTTGCCTTGCATCGGCGGCCTCGCCAACGTTTTCAATAGCCTGTTCACCGGACAATACGTAAAGCCCTTTACAAACCGGTCAGTGACCCGCTATCAATAGCGGATGCGAACGTTACTCAAGATCGTTTTCCGTGCCCTGCTCAGGTTGCTCTATCGGGTCGAGGTGCAGGGGCTGGAAAACCTGCAGCGGGCCGGGCCGCGGACCCTGCTGATCGCCAATCATACCTCCTTTCTTGACGGGCTTTTGCTGACGGTCTTTTTGCCGCGCGATTTCAGCTTTGCCATCCACACCCGGATCGTCAATCAATGGTTCATGCGGCCGTTCAAGCCGCTGGTGACGTTGTTTGTGATGGACCCGACCAGGCCGTTCTCGCTCAAATCGCTGATCCGCTATATGCAGGACGATCACAGCGTGGTGTTCTTTCCCGAAGGGCGGATCACCGTCACCGGCGCGTTGATGAAGATCTATCACGGCCCGGGGCTGGTGGCGGACAGGGTTGATGCCGATGTGTTGCCGGTGCGCATCGATGGTGCCCAGTATTCGCCGTTCTCCCGCCTGCGCCGGCGCATCCGGGTGCGCTGGTTCCCGCGCATTACCCTGACCGTTCTGCCGCCGCGCAAGATTCGGGCGCCGGAAGCGATACGGGGACGGGCCCGGCGCATCTATGCCGGTGAACAGCTGACCGACATCATGACCGAGATGATGTTCGCCACCAGCCACTATCGCTGCACGATCTTCGAGGCCTTGCTGGATGCGCAACGGATTCACGGCGGGCGGCACAAGATCGCCGAGGATTTCGAGCGGGTGCCGATTAACTATCGCCAGCTGATCCGGCGCAGTTTTATCCTGGCCGACGCGCTGGCGTCCCGGACCCGGCGTCAAGAGAATGTCGGTATTTTGTTGCCCAATACCACCGCGACACTGATCACCCTGTTCGCGCTGCAGATCTATCACCGGGTGCCGGCGCTGCTCAATTATTCCGACGGCGTCAACAGCCTGCTCGCGGCCTGTCGCATCGGGCGCATCAACACGATCTACACTTCGCGCCGGTTTGCCGATTATGTCCGCCTGCACGAGTTGCTGACGGAACTGGGCCGGGAAGTGAAGGTGATTTACCTCGAAGAGGTGGTTCACGGCCTGCGCTGGCGGCATAAGCTGCGCGGGCTGTTCGCGGCCTGGCTGGCGCGTCCGGGCTACCGCGGGCGTGCCGGTAATGTCGGGCCGGATGATCCGGCGGTGTTGCTGTTTACCCCCGGCTCCGAAGCCGAGCCCAAAGGCGTGCTGCTGTCGCACGCCAATCTGCTGGCCAACTGTTCGCAACTGGCCAGCCGCAGCGATTTCAGCTCGCGGGACGTGGTGCTCAACACCATGCCCATGTTCCATGCCTTCGGGCTGACCTGCGGCACGCTGCTGCCGGTGCTATCCGGGGTGCGGGTCTTTTTCTATCCCAACCCGCTGCACTATCGCATCGTTCCCGAGATCGCCTACGACATCAATGCCACCATCGTCTTTGGTACCGACACCTTCCTGGCCGGCTATGCCCGTTTCGCCCATCCCTATGATTTTTACAGCGTCCGTTATGTATTTGCCGGCGCGGAAAAACTGCAGGCGACAACCCGCCGGATGTGGAGCGAGCGGTTCGGGGTGCGCATATTCGAAGCTTACGGCACCACCGAGACCGGCCCGGTGATCGCCATGAACACCGCCATGGAAAACCGTCCCGGCACGGTTGGCCGGTTGCTGCCGGGCATGGATTACCGGCTGGTGACGGAGCCGGGCGTGGAAGCCGGCGAACGTTTGTGGGTGAAGGGGCCCAACGTGATGCTGGGCTATCTGCAACCCGATCAGCCGCAAACCGTTCAGTCGCCGGCCACCGCCGCCGGATCCGGGTGGTATGATACCGGCGATATTGTGCGCATGGATGAGCGCGGCTTTTTGACCCTCATTGGCCGGGCCCGGCGTTTTGCCCGGGTCGACGGCGAGACGGTGTCGCTGGCACAGATGGAGGAATTCGTCGGCCGCGTCTGGCCGCAGGCAACTCATGCGATCATCAGTGTGCGCGATGCCCGGGGCGGCGAACAACTGGTGCTGATCACGACCCGGGCGCAGCCGCAACGCGATGAGCTGCTGGACGCCGCGCGCGAGCAGGGCGTCCCCGGGGCCGCTGTGCCACGCACGCTGCTGTCAGTGGCGAAGCTGCCGCAACTGGGCAGCGGCAAGATCGATTATCGGCAATTGCAACGCCAATACGGTCAACCGCCAGGGAACTGACCGATATCCACCGGGCAAAGACCTTGTGGGAATAACAACAAACGCGCAACGAGACCGGTATGTGGAAGCTGCTCACTGAAAAGAAAGTGCTCTCCTGGGCATTGTATGACTGGGCGAACTCGGCCTTTGCCACGGTGATGCTGGCGGGGCTGTTTCCGGTCTTTTTCAAACAGTACTGGAGTGCGGATCAGTCCGCCACCACCAGCACCTTTCATCTGGGGGTGGCCAACTCCGTCGCCGGTATTGTGATCGTTTTGCTGGCGCCGATTCTCGGCGCCATCGCCGATGCCGGTCAGGCGCGCAAGCGGTTGCTATTGTCGTTTGCCGCGCTGGGCATGATCATGACCGCGGCGCTGTACGGCGTGGAAAAAGGCGCCTGGCTGGCGGCGGCCGTTCTGTATGCGCTGGGCGTGATCGGCTTTATGGGCAGCGTGATCTTCTACGATGCGCTGATCGTCAAGGTCACTCGTCCGGAGCATTATGATCTGGTCTCCGGTTACGGTTTCTCCCTGGGCTATCTCGGCGGTGGCTTGTTGTTTACCCTGGATGTGCTGATGACACTCTATCCGACCTGGTTCGGTTTTGCCGATGCCAGCGAGGCGGTGCGCTTTGCCTTTATTACCGTGGCCATCTGGTGGGCGGTCTTTACCCTGCCGCTGGCGTTCAATGTGCCGGCCGATGAAGGACTGCGAATGCCGGTGTTCAGGGCGGTGCGCGGCGGCTTTCGGCAGTTGCGCAATACCTTTGCTGAAATTCGCCGGCTGAAAGTGGTCTCGTTGTTTTTGCTGGCCTACTGGCTCTACATCGACGGGGTCGATACCGTGGTGCGCATGGCGGTCGATTACGGCATGTCGATCGGTTTTGACAGCAACGATCTGATTGTCGCCCTGTTGATTACCCAGTTCGTCGGTTTTCCCGCTGCGTTGCTGTTTGGCATACTGGGGCAGAAGATCGGCGCCAAGGCCGGAATATTGATCGCCCTGGGGGTTTATTTTTTCGTGACCACCTGGGCCTATTTCATGAAAGAGGTGTATGAATTCTATCTGCTGGCCGTGGTGATCGGTCTGGTGCAGGGGGGCGTGCAGTCACTGAGCCGATCCCTGTACGCGCGCATCATCCCGCCGGAGAAATCCGGCGAGTTTTTCGGCTTTTACAACATGATGGGCAAGTTTGCGGCGGTAATCGGCCCGGTGATGATGGGCACGGTCGCCGTGCTGACCGACAGCTCGCGGCTGGCCATTCTTTCGGTGACAATACTGTTTTTAATCGGGGGCATCCTGTTGCTGATGGTCGACGTCAAAGAAGGCGAGCGTATTGCGCGCAAGTTATAATACAGAGCACGCAACGCATATTATACAATCAAACTTGAGAAGGCAGGTTCAGTCGTGAGCGATGAGAATAAGCAGACACCGGGTTTATGGGACGTGGCCAAGAGCGTAATGGCGGCATTCCTTGGGGTACAGAAGAGTAAACATTACGAACGGGATTTTACCTATGGTAAGCCCTGGCAATACATCACCATCGGGATTATTGGCGTGGTGATCTTTATCGCGGTGATTATCGCGATTGTGAATATCGTGATATCCATGGCCGGAGTGTAAAGAAGTGCCGAGTTCTGAGTTCTGAGTGCTGAGTACTTGGACTGAATGACAGTTTGCGATTAAGCCAGAAGTATTTGCGACCGGCAAGCCACGCAGGCTATCGCCAGCGTGACCTACGTAATCCGGTACTCAGCACTCAGCACTCGACAGATCTTGCGGATAATCCACGTCCCGCAATATGCCGGGATCGTTGACCGGTATCAGCGTCAGAGATTGCCGGTTGGCGTTGAGAATGGAACGGGCGCCGCTGTCCCCGTCGAGGGCCAGCAGATCCCGGACATAGGCGCCGCCGAAGCCGACCGGATGACCGCGGCGATCGCCGTAGAGGGGGGCAACGATATCCCGGGGTTGTCGCAGCGCGTGGGCCAGTGTCCGGATTGTTTGTTTGTCGATCCAGGGCATGTCGCCCAGGGTGATCAACCAGCCCGGGGCGTCATGGCTGGCGCGTACGGCACAGGCCAGACTGGCGCCCATGCCGGCTTCGGGTTGGGGATTAATCACAATCTGCAGGCCTTCCTGGCTTAATAATTCCGCGGTGCGGGGATCATCGGGGCCGACCACGGCCACGCTTTCGGGTAACACCGCTTTGAGCTTGCGCGCGGCCTGCACCACCATCGGTACCTGATCGTTCAGTGGCTGCAGCAGTTTGTTGCTGCCATAACGGCGGCTCAGGCCGGCGGCCAGCAGGATCCCGGTTACGGGGCTCATGCCACGCTGATCGCATCGGGGTTGCGCACGACCGCGGTGGCAGCATTACGCAATGCGGTGATCTCGGCGAGGATGGCGAGGGCGATCTCCGGGGGGGTGTGGCTGCCGATGTCCAGTCCGACCGGGGCGTGCAGGCGCCGGATCTGCGCCGGTGTCAGGCCCAGCTCTCTCAGCCGGCGGCGGCGGGCGTCGCAGTTGCGTTGCGAGCCGATGGCGCCGACGTAAAAGGCGTTGGCGGTGAGCGCATCGAGCAGGGCCATGTCGTCCAGTTTGGGATCATGAGTGAGGGCCAGCACGATGCTGCGCTCGTGGCCGGCGTATTCGCCGACCGCCTCGTCGGGCATCATGCCGATCAGCCGGGTGCCGGGAACCTGCCAGCCGGCGGCATACTCCTCGCGCGGATCGCAGACCATCACCCGGTAATCGAGCATCAGGGCCAGTTGCGAGACATAGTGGGACAAATGGCCGGCGCCGATCAGCAGCATCTGCCACTGCGGTCCAAATACCTTGCACACCGCGTCGTCGGTGTAACTGAATTCCTGATCGGCGCGCGCCGGCCCCAGGCTGACCTCGCCGCTGGCCAGATCCACCCGACGTGCCACCAGTTCGGCCTGTTCCATGGCCGTCAGCAACGGCTGCAGCTGATCGGGCGCGTTTAACGGTTCCAGCAGCAGTTCCAGCCGTCCGCCGCAGGGCAGGCCGAAGCGGGTCGCCTCCTGGCGATCGACCCCGTAATCGAGCCGCACGGGCAGCTCGCTCAGTTCATTCTGCCGGTAGCGGGTCAGCAGATCCTCCTCCACGCAGCCGCCGGAGACCGATCCGGCATGCATGCCGTCCGGGCGCATCACCAGCAGCGAGCCGGGCGGGCGGGGCGAGGAGCCCCAGGTTTTCAGGACGGTCACCAGCACCAGCGCGTGGCCTTCTTGCAGCCACTGGTGGGCGGTCTGGATCACGTCGCGGTCGGTTCCCCAGGCTTCCATGGCTGTCTCCCTCAAGCGGATTCTGTCAATGGCAGGGGCTGAAATGCCTGGCCGGTCAGGCCCGGAATATCGCCTGGCGACCGGAGCGGCATGTCGGCATCGACATCGAGAGAGTGGGTGTCGCCATGAACGGAAAGTGTGACCAAGGGGAGACTCCTTATCTTCATTGCATGAAGTCCTGTTAGCCTAGCATGCCTTTTCGGGATGTCACACCGGGTTCGTCTATCCGCTTTGTGACAAATCCGTGACACGTTGCGGGTTTGTGTTATACCGGATCCGCCATTTGCGGTATTGTGGGTTCAGGACGGGCTGTCCAGGGTGTGCCGGTGTCGATGTTTGGGACAGGCTTTTTAGCAGGGATTAAACCGATGTTTTTGCTATTTTGTGGCCTGGAGGCTTGTAATGCTGATTTTTGGCCCAATATAATAAAAATGTGTGGTATTTCCGGTTAAACATCGGTGTATAATACACTCACGCTACATCTCTCTGGTTCTTGTCAGTATTTCTTTCCAAGATAATACCTGTTGAAAACCTCGCAAGACGTGTATCGGACTTTTATTAATAACTTTTGAATAGGTAAATTATCATGGCAACAGGAACCGTTAAATGGTTTAACGAATCCAAGGGCTTCGGCTTTATCGCTCCTTCTGATGGAAGCAGTGACGTATTTGTTCACTTTTCGGCAATCACCGGATCAGGCTTCCGTACTCTGACTGAAGGTCAATCAGTGACTTTCAATGTCGAGAACGGCCAGAAGGGCCCGCAGGCGACAGATGTCCAGGCCTAAGCCTTAAACATCTGCTGTCTCAAAAAAGCCCCGCGAGAAATCGCGGGGCTTTTTTTTGTCTGCAGGGAACCGGTCTTTAAATTGGGGTTGGTGAATTAAAGCCGGGCGATCTTCTCTTTTTGTGATTTGAGCTGCTGCAAAGAGCTCTGGATATCCTGAAGCTTGTCGCGCTCTTTTTGCACCACCGCCTGAGGCGCCTTGTCGACAAAACTGGCATTGCCGAGTTTGCCTTCGACGCGTTTGGCGTCACTTTCCAGCTTGTCGATCTCCTTGTTCAGGCGCGCCAGTTCGGCATCCTTGTCGATCAGTCCGGCCATGGGTATGAGGATCTGCATTTCCCCGACCAGGGCGGTGGCCGATTCCGGCGCTTCCTGATCATCAGCCAGCCAGTCGATGGATTCGATCCGGGCCAGGTTTTGCAGGTAATGGTGATTGCGCTCGACGCGGGCTTTGTCCTGATCACTGTAGTGCTGCAGGAT
>JBKGZJ010000088.1:0-9266 GCA_046545635.1 Thiohalophilus sp.
GAGCCGCGTATTTAACGTGAAAAGCGACCCCGGCGTCAAGTCGAATCAGGCGGAGGGCGGGACGTAGCCTTCGGGGGTGTCGGCGCCTTCGCCGAAGAGGAACTTCTCCATTTGTGCTTCCAGCATTTTACGGTGTTCGGGATCCATGGGGCTGAGGCGGTATTCGTTGATCAGCATGGTCTGCTGCTGGATCCACATCTGCCAGGCTTCCCTGGAGATGTTTTCGAAAATACGCTTGCCCAGTTCGCCCGGGTAGGGGGGCATGTCGAGCCCTTCGGCTTCTTTGTCGAGTTTTGCGCAGTGCACCATACGGGCCATGAAAGTCTCCTTCGCTTGGGCTATGGGTCGGATTCGGTTGCCAGCTGTTGCAACAGAGCCTTGACCGGGGCGGGCAGGCCCCGTTCGTCAGGCCGGCGTGTGTTATACCAGACTCTTTTACCCGGTTCCATCATCCGCGTGGGGGCCCCCCGAATCGTGCCGCACAGGGGCTGGATGTCGAGATGAAAGTGGCTGAAGGTGTGGCGCAACGGGGGCTGCGGGGTCAGCGCATCCGTCTCCAGGCCGAGCTGGCTGGCGCACCAGTGCTGTGGCGGGGTGTCCGGCGGGCACTCGGGAAAGCTCCACAGCCCGCCCCAGATGCCCGCCGGCGGGCGCTGTTCCAGCAGCACTTCGCCGGCGGCGTTTTGCAGGATCAGCATGGTGGTCTGGCGCACCGGCAGGGTCTTGCGCGGCTTGCGCCCGGGGTAGTCGTGGGGATTGCCCTGGCGGTGGGCCTGGCAGCCGGCGCCCAGCGGGCAGGCGGGGCAGTCGGGCTGGCGACGCCGGCAGACGGTCGCGCCCAGATCCATGATCGCCTGGGTGTAGTCGCGTACCCGCTGCGTCGGCGTATAGGCCTCGGCCAGCGCCCAGAGGCGGTTTTCCACCGTTTTTTCGCCCGGCCAGCCGTCCACGGCGTGATAACGGGCGAGCACCCGCTTGACGTTGCCGTCGAGAATCGCAAAGCGCTGTTCGTGCGCCTGGGCCAGGATCGCCCCGGCGGTGGAGCGGCCGATGCCGGGCAGGGCCAGCACCTGCTCGAAGTCGTCCGGAAAATCACCGTCGTGTTGATCCCGGATCTGTTGTGCGGCCTTGTGCAGGTTGCGCGCCCGGGCGTAGTAACCCAGCCCGGTCCACAGATGCAGCACCTCGTCCAGTTGGGCGTCAGCCAGCGCGCGGACGTCGGGGAAGCGGGCCATGAAGCGTTCGAAATAGGGGATCACCGTGGCCACCTGGGTCTGCTGCAGCATGATCTCCGAAATCCAGACCCGGTAGGCCGAGCGATCCCGTTGCCAGGGCAGATCGTGGCGCCCGGAGTGATCGAACCAGTCGAGCAGACGTCGGGAGAAGGTCGCCTGTTGCTGCGCGGCACGGGTTTCAGCGGACATCCGGGGCGTGTTGTTCCAGGTTGTTGATCAAAGTGGTGCTCTCGCCGAGCAGTTTGTGTTTGAAAATGGCCGTGCCGATCAGCGGTGGCACCCAGAAACGCGGCTGCAGATCGGCGCTGAGGGTCACGCGTGTGCCGCCGTCAGCCGGAGCAATATGCCACAGGGTGCGCCCCGAGCGAAAATCACTCTGCCCGGGATCGTCGATCAGGCGGATATAACCCCGGTCCAGGGAAGTGGCGATCTGCACCTGGGTGACCCGGCGGCAGAACATCAGTACACAGCCTTCACTGATTACCTCCACCCGCTGCCGGTGGTCCCGGGTGTCGATCACCCGGCTGCTGACGATTACATCGCTCAAGCGGTGCAACCGATCATAGTCGGTAAGTTGCTGGTAAGCCTCGTCCGTCGGTACGTCAATTTGCATTTGCAGATGAATCAAAAAATGATCACCGTCGCGGCGCACCTGTGAGTGCAGTACTTCGCCGGCGTGCAGAGCGGCGGGACACAGGCAGGCTATCAGCACTGTCCCGAACCAGCGGCAGGCAGGCTTATTTGAACAGCTTCTTGAGTGCGTCGCCAGCCTTCTCCTCCAGCTTCTTTTTAACATCCTCTTTTTCCTGCTCGATTTTTTCATCGGCTTTCTTTTTCACTTTGGCCCTGGTTTCGGCTTCCGCCTTGTCCAGCGTCTTGCGGCTTTCGGCGCGCAGGTAAGCGCTGAAGTCCGGTTCGGGTTTCAGGCTGTCGAGCGGCCCCTTGAAGTGAATCCTGAACGGCGTCCTGTCCATCTGCTCATAGGTTTTGCCGGACTCGACCTCGCCTTTGGAAGTGAGCTTGATAAAGGCGGTGTAATCACTGTGCAGACGCACCAGATCGAAACTGCCTTCGCCGCGGATGCGCCCGAAGGGCAGGCGCGCGCGCAGATCCTTGTTGCGTGCCAGGCCGTTTTTGATTTGCACCGAGCCGGTCACCTCGGAAAAGTAACTGGCGTTGTCGGCCTGCGGATTCTTGATGTCGGTGAACTTCTGCTTGATTTTGTCCAGGCGGGTTTTGGCTTCCACCAGGTTGGCGGCGTCGGTGACGGCCTTGATGTCGTTGTCGATCTCGTTGACCACTTTTTGCAGTTGCGCCATGTCGATGTCTTTCATCTCGGCGTCCTGGACAGCAAACCGGCTGTTGCCGCTCAGGGTCTTGCGAATGGCGTCGGGATCGTTACCCCGCGCAGTCAGCTCGAGCGACAGATCGGTGCGGCCACGCAGTTTGTCATCGCCCCACAGATCCTGGAGCAGAGGCCCGATCTGCACACCGGACAGGGTTTCATTCAGCGTCAGGCGCGGGGTGTCACCACGGACATCCAGGCTGATATCGCCGCTGTAACTGCCCTCGTACAGTTGCGCCCCCAGCGGGTGCAGACGCACCCGGCCATCTTTGGCACGGGTGGTGATCCGGATATCGCGTGAGTGCAGGTTCATCGCCTTGAGCCGATCGATGCGCAGTGTGCCGTCGATGTCCAGCGGACGAATTACCTCTGTTGGAATCAGCTTCGTCGCGCCGGCCGTCGCGGTAGCGGGGGTGGCGGGTGCGGCCTTGCTGTCGTCCGATGACGACTTGTCGGTGGCGGCCGCCTCGCCAGCGTCGCCCGGCGGCGGCAGGTAACGGTCCACGTCAATCTGATCGAGCGTCAGTGCATAGGTGATCGCGGGACGGCTGAAATTGCTGATTGCCGCTTCGCCGCTCAGCTCGCTCTCATCGAACTGCACAAACAGCTCCGGGATAGTGAACTGCCGGAGATCACCATTGATCTTCGCGTTCAGTTGCGCCGTTTGCAGTGCCTGGTCGTCGGCCATCGGTGGCTGTTCGATCTGCAGTTGTCGCAGCAACGTTTCGGGGGAGAACGGTTCCAGGGCCACGCTGAGTTTATATTGCGGTGCTTGCAGTATCTGACTGGCCTCGATGTCCGTTTGCAGTTGCAGGTCAAAAGTCTCGAGCGAGAAGGCCTCGGCGGTGGCTGTTTGTCGGGCCAGATCCAGATGGATACGCGGCCCGTTGAGCCGGATGTCGGCCTGATTGCCGGGGATCAGGGGGCTGTTCGTGTCGGCGTCAAATTGCAGCTTCTCGACCAGTAGCTGCTGTTGTTCCAGCCGGGCGGTGAGCTGCAGCGAGAGGCGGCCGCGGGCCTCGGCCTGGGGTTCGCGGCTTTGCAGCCGAAAGTCGGCGCTGAGCGGGATGGGGGTGGCCATGGCGATACGCCCGAGCGTCAGATTCAGGGGGGCCACTTCGATGTATTGCCCGCTGGATTGATCGTCCCAGACCACCCGCGCCTGGCGTATTTCCAGTCCCGCCACGGCCAGCGCCGCCAGCGGCGAGGGCCCACCGGTATCCGGCGCCGCGTCTGGTTCTTGCTGTACCGGTGCCGGTTGCAGCAGATCATCCCAGTTGCTGACCCCGGCGGCGTTGCGCTGCAAGGTCACATCCAGCCCGCCCAGAATAATCTGCCCGACTTCCAGTTCGGCAAACAGTAATGGCCACAGTCGTACCCGCACCTCGACCTGGTCCACCGCGGCGAAGGTATCGGGCTTAAAGCCCGGGGCATTGCCCAGCCGGGTCTCGCCCAGTTCGACGCCCAGCCAGGGAAAGAAACTCCAGCGAATCTCGCCCGGGATGCTCAGCTCACGGCCGGTCTGTGCCTCGACCGTGTCGATGATCTGCGCCTTGTAGTCGTTGGGGTCGATCACCAGGGTGACCACCGCAATACTGGCCAGCACCAGTAACACCAGTGCCGCCAGGGTGATCAAAAGGATTTTCACAATCGATTTCATAGGTTGTCCTGTCACTATCGGGGCGGGCTAACGTATTACGGTAGGAGTGTATTACAGGGACAAACCGCTGTCTGTTGGCTGGTGCCAAAAACGGGATTGAGGGTGTCGCGATACAGACAGGAAGAGCCCCGATCCCGGGCCCGTAGCATGCGCAGATGGATTATGTTCGACGCCCGGCGAAGGCCGCTTGAAAGTGGAGCGGGTGATGGGAATCGAACCCACATTAGAAGCTTGGGAAGCTCCGGTTCTACCATTGAACTACACCCGCGGGCTCGCGCTATTCTAGCGCGAGCAGGGGCGAGGTACTAGGGACGAGTGACGAGGAAACCCGGATCCGGGTTGCTTGTCGGTTCAGCCTTGTTCCTGTAGGAGCGCTTTACAAGCGCGATGGTCAGAGGCAGGGCAGTCGCCGCGGCAAGGGTATTCCACGCGTCCTTCGGACAGCGCCGGATACGCGCCCCTGGCGCTTTTTGACCCTGGCTCCCTTGATCCTGACGAAGTATGCCCGCAACTGGTAAGATAGTGACTCTCAAAAACGGCCGCGCGGCCGGCTCCCTGGTTATTACGTGATATTCGGGTGGACGGAAGGATGCAGATCATCGTCAATGGTGAGCAGAAACAGATTGAGCCGGGACTGACGGCGGCGGCGCTGGTCGAGCAGATGGGGCTCGGCGGGCGGCGGATCGCCATGGAGGTGAACCTGGAGATCCTGCCGCGCAGCCGCTATGCCGAGCACACCTTTGCCGACGGCGATCGGGTGGAAATCGTCCACGCCGTGGGCGGCGGTTGATCGGCCGGCCCGCCCCGAGAGGGTATATAATCCGTTTTTTTCACCCGCCCGATTTTCAGGATGGACCATGAGCAGCAGTAAACAAGATACCCCGTTGACCATCGCCGGTCAGCAATACCATTCCCGCCTGCTGGTCGGCAGCGGCAAATACAGGGATCTGGAACAGACCCGTCTGGCCACCGAGGCCTCCGGCGCCGAGATCGTCACCGTGGCGGTGCGCCGCAGCAACATCGGCCAGAACCCGGACGAGCCCAACCTGCTCGATGCCATTCCGACGGACAAGTACACCATTTTACCCAACACCGCCGGTTGTTATACCGCCGAGGATGCGGTGCGTACCTGTCGCCTGGCCCGCGAGCTGCTCGACGGCCACGATCTGGTCAAGCTGGAAGTGCTGGGCGACGAGAAGACCCTGTTCCCCGATGTGCAGCAAACCCTCAGGGCGGCCGAGACCCTGATCCAGGACGGCTTCAAGGTGATGGTCTACACCACCGACGATCTGATCATTGCCAAAGAACTGGAGGCGATGGGCTGCGTGGCGGTGATGCCGCTGGCGGCGCCCATCGGCTCGGGGCTGGGGATCCGCAATCCCTATAACATCCGCTTTATCATCGAGGAACTGAAAGTGCCGGTGCTGGTAGATGCCGGGGTCGGTACCGCCTCCGATGCGGCGGTGGCGATGGAGCTGGGTTGCGACGGCGTGCTGATGAACACCGCCATCGCCGGCGCGCAGGATCCGGTGCTGATGGCCTCGGCCATGAAAAAGGCCATCGAGGCCGGCCGTGAGGCCTACCTGGCCGGACGTATGCCGCGCAAGCTGTACGCCAGCGCCTCCTCTCCGCTGGACGGGACCTTTTTCTAAACTATCGAGAATCTGGCTGCTCGCCGCCAGGTGTTACCGGTTGCCGGGGTTTGGGACGCAGGCTGTAGGAGGCCAGCCTTCTGGCCGATTGGTTGGGGATGGTGCGGTCGTCGAGGGAGTAATCGCCGAGGAGGCTCGGCTCCTGCAGGGTGGTATTGTTTTAGCAGCGGTGAACGGTGCGCACCAGGCGTGCATTCCACGCATGACCATTACTCAGGCTTTGCTTTGTCTTTTTTCGACACGCAAGTCAGTTTTTCCCGATCAGGCTCTCTTCCCCTTTGACCAGCCGGGCAATATTGCTGCGATGGCGCCAGAAGGAGAGCACCGCCATTGCGGCGGTGGCGATGACCAGCTCCCACACCGGGCCGAGGATCAGCCACACATAAACCGGTGCCAGGGCCATGGCGATCAGCGCCGACAGGGATGAGATCTTCAAACCCCTGGCAATAAACAGCCAGGTGGCGGCCGTCGCCAGACCAGCCCAGAAACTGAACCCGAACAGCACGCCCAGCAGCGTCGCCACACCCTTGCCGCCTTTGAACCGGAAAAACAGCGGATACAGATGGCCGACAAAGGCCGCGAAACCGACCAGCCCCAGTATCGGCGGACTGACCTGCAGCGTGACCGCCAGCAGCACCGGCAGCAGGCCCTTGAGCATATCGCCCAGCAAAGTAATGGCGGCGGCCTTCTTGCTCCCCAGGCGCAGCACGTTGGTGGCGCCGGGATTGCCGGAGCCCGTGCCGCGCGGATCGGGCAGTCCCGCCAGCTTGCAGACGATGATGGCGGATGAGAGCGAGCCGAGCAGATAAGCGCCCGCTATCAGGCTGTAATCGATGATCGCCATGGATAAATCCTCCCCACTGGAGGCCGGATTATAGAGGGATTGGTGCAAGCCGTGTATAGTTGGGCGCCAGTTGATCAGGCAAAGTTGTACGAGTATGGATATTATTTATCTCAACGACCTGCGCATCGATACCGTCATCGGTATCTATGACTGGGAGCGGCGCATCAAGCAGACCGTGGTGCTGGATCTGGAAATGGGGGCGGACATCCGTCAGGCCGCCGCCAGTGACCATATCGACGACACCCTCAACTACAAGGCGGTGGCCAAGCGTATCATCGGCTTTGTGGAAGAGAGTGAATACCAGCTGGTCGAAACCCTGGCGGAAAAAGTTGCCGACATCATTCTGGGCGAATTCAACGTGCCCTGGGTGCGGATCCGGCTCAACAAGCAGGGCGCGGTGCGCGGTGCCCGTGATGTGGGCGTGATCATCGAGCGTGGCGCGCAGGCCTGACATGGCGCAGATCTACATCAGCATCGGCAGCAACATCGACGCGGAACACAACATTCGCGGCGCCGTCCACGCGCTGAAAGCGCAGTACGGGGAGCTGGTTCTCTCCAGTGTTTACGAAAGCGCCTCGGTCGGTTTCGAGGGCGACAACTTTCTCAATCTGGTCGTCGGATTGAAAACCGACCAGAGCGTGCAGGACGTTCTCGACACACTGCACGACATCGAGAACCAGTACGGGCGCAAACGTACCGGCCCGCGCTTTTCATCAAGAACCCTGGACCTGGATCTGTTGCTGTACGACGATCTGGATCTGCAGGATCAGGGTATCGACCTGCCGCGCGAGGAGATCACCCACAACGCCTTCGTGCTCCAGCCCCTGGCCGAGGTCGCCCCCGATCTCAAACACCCCCAGCAACAGCTCACCATGGCTGAACTGTGGCAACAGTTTGACAAGGCCAGCCAGTCACTCTGGCCGATTGCTTTTGATTGGGAATAAAGAGCCTTACCACGAAGGCACGAAGACACGAAGTAATAAATAATTCAATCTGGCCGGGGCAGGGATATTATCTTCAGCCGTGGGACATCATTATAGGTAATGTGTCCCGGCTAAATTGATGACTGCACACCAGGCCAATATCTTCATAATAAAATTCTTTGTGTTTTTCTTCGTGTCTTCGCGCCTTCGTGGTGAATCATTTTTATGAATTCAGCGATCGCCCGCCGTCGACGGCGAGGATCTGGCCGGTCATGTAGCCGGCGTCGCGGATGAGATACAGAATCGCTTTGGCAATGTCATCCGGGCTGCCGCGGCGTTTGAGGAAGGTGCGGGAGATGATCTTCTCCTTGTCGTCATCTTCCAGATTTTCCGGCCAGAGGATGGCGCCGGGGGCAACGCCGTTGACGCGGATTTCGGGGCCGAGTTCGGCGGCCAGGGCCCGGGTCGCCATGGCCAGCGACGCCTTGGCCATGCTGTAAATGGGAAAGTTGCGCAGTGGCCGTTCGGCATGGATGTCGACGATGTTGACAATGCAGCCCTGCTGTTCTTTCAGGTACGGGGCCGCTGCCTGGCTGAGAAAAAATGGCGCCTTGACGTTGGAGCCCATCAGATCGTCCCATTGCTCAACACTGGCGGATTCGACGGGGGTCGGGTAGAAGCTCGAGGCGTTGTTGATCAGGACATCCAGCCGGCCCCAGACCTGCGCGGCCTGTTTGGCCAGTTGCCGCAGCTCGTTGGTGTGATGCAGATCGGCCTGTGACAGTACCACCGAATCGGCACGCCGGTGTTCCAGCTCCAGTTGCAGTTTTTCCGCCGCCTCGCGTGAGTGGCGATAATGCAGCACGATGTTCATGCCCTGCTCGTGCAGCAGGCGTGCGGTTGTGGCGCCGATCCGATGGGCCGCGCCGGTTATCAAAACCACCTTGTGTTCAGACATGCTGTGTTATCCTTCGGTTTTCGCCACCAGCCGTACACTTTAAACGTAATCAGCCGATGAATACAGCGGATCCCCATTCCGGGCGTGGTGCACAGCCCGAACGTTTCTCCGGGCGCCTGCGCCAGAGCCAGGCGGATCTGGCCGACTGGCCCGAGCCGGATACGACGGCGCAGCAACACAGCCTGCGTCTGATCGGGGCGATCCGCGAGCAGATCGCCGCCGCCGACGGCGCGATCACTTTCCATGACTACATGCAGTCGGTCCTGTATACGCCGGGGCTGGGTTACTACGCTGCCGGCAGCAGCAAGTTCGGCGCCGCCGGCGATTTTGTCACCGCGCCGGAAATTTCCCCGCTGTTTGCCGAATGCCTGGCCGATGCCCTGTCGCCCGTATTGAAGAGCCGGCCTGACTGGGATCTGCTGGAAGCGGGCGCCGGCAGCGGAATCCTGGCCGCGCGCCTGTTGCAGTCCTGGCAGGCACGGAGCTGTCTGCCGCGACGCTATTATATACTGGAGCTGAGTGGTGATCTGCGTGAACGCCAGCGGCAACAGTTCGAACAACTTTGCCCCGATTTGTTATCCCGGGTGCAGTGGTTGCAAGGCTGGCCGGATGACTTTAACGGCATCGTGCTGGCCAACGAGCTGCTCGA
>JBKGZJ010000089.1:0-9251 GCA_046545635.1 Thiohalophilus sp.
AGGAGGCCAGCCCTCTGGCCGATTGCTTGAAGATGGTGCGATCGTCGAGTGTGAATCGCCGAGAGGGCTCGGTTCCCACGGGAAATTCTATTCTGATGAGTGATGTTCAGGCGTTGATCGAACAGGAATTCAATCTGCAGGATGATTTGATTCATCTCAACCATGCCGCGGTCGGCCCCTGGCCCCGACGTACGGTACAGGCCGTGGAAGCCTTTGCCCGTGAAAATAACCGGATCGGTTCCCTGCACTATGCGCAATGGATACAGACCGAAACCCGCCTGCGCGAGCGTCTGGCCCGGCTGATCAATGCCGCCGCCGGGGATATCGCGCTGGTGAAAAACACCTCCGAAGCGCTGTCTATGGTCGCCTGGGGCCTGCCGTGGCAGGCCGGGGACAACATCGTCATCAGCGACGAGGAGTTTCCCTCCAACCGGATCGTCTGGGAGTCGCTCAAACCTCGCGGCGTGGAAGTGCGGCAGGTCAATCTGCACGGCGAGACGACGCCGGAGCGCGCCCTGATCAACGCTATGGATTCGAACACCCGGCTGCTGGCCATCAGCTCGGTCCAGTATGCTTCCGGTCTGCGCGTCAATCTCGATCAACTGGGCGAACATTGCCGCAAACAGGAGATCCTGTTTTGCGTCGATGCGATCCAGAGCCTCGGCGCGATAGAGATGGACGTGCAGGCCTGCGGCGCCGATTTTGTCATGGCCGACGGCCACAAGTGGATGCTGGGCCCCGAAGGGCTGGCCCTGTTCTACACCCGCCCGCAAAGCCGTGAACGCCTGCAATTGCTGGAGTATGGCTGGCACATGGTCGAACAAATGGGCGAATTCGATAATCCCGAGTGGACACCGGCTCACAGCGCGCGCCGTTTCGAGTGCGGCAGTCCCAACATGCTGTGCATTCACGCCCTGGATGCCAGCCTCGCCCTGCTTGAAGAGGTCGGCATGGCGACGGTCCAGCAGCAGATCGAGACCCATGCGCGGGCAATGTTCGAGCGCATCGTCCAGCTGGAAAACCTCGAGCTGCTGACCGGGACCGGCGCGGGACGCTTTGCCGGCATAGTGGTCTTCAGACACCGCAAGCTGACGACCGATACGTTGTATCAAAAGCTGATGGATCAACAGATACTCTGCGCCAAACGTGGTGGCGGTATACGTTTTTCACCGCATTTTTATACGCCCTGGGCAAAAATTGAACAGGGTCTGCAATTGGCCAATGATTGCGCCGGTTGACGTGCCGCAACAAGACTTGTCGAAGTGTTTCGGGACGCATAAAGTCAATACAGGCGTGAACGTTTTGATATCACCGGATAGCCGAATATTCAGGGCTGTTGATTCATTCAGGTAAGCAAAGGAGGCACACCATGAACAGCGCGACCCAAAAAGTCAAAAGCTGGCGGCAACGCTGGATATCCCGGCCTTTGTTGACGCTGTTCAAGCGTGTCTCGCCGCGCATGTCCCAGACCGAACGCGAAGCGCTGAATGCCGGCTCGGTCTGGTGGGACGGCGAACTGTTCAGCGGCCGTCCGCGCTGGAGCAAACTGCGCCGCCTGCCGGCACCGATTCTCTCGGCCGAGGAACAGGCCTTTCTCGACGGCCCGGTGGAAAAACTCTGTCAGCTGCTCGATGACTGGACGATTACCAGTGAACGCTACGATCTCTCCGAGCAGGCCTGGCAATATATCAAGGAACAGGGTTTTTTAAGCCTGATCATTCCCAAAGAATACGGTGGCCTGGATTACTCCAATCTGGCGCACTCGGCCGTGGTCATGAAGCTGGCCACCCGCAGTATTACCGGCGCGGTGACGGTGATGGTCCCCAACTCGCTGGGTCCGGCCAAACTGCTGCTTGAATACGGCACCGAGAAGCAGAAAAACCATTACCTGCCCCGGCTGGCCAGAGGCGAGGAGATCCCCTGTTTTGCCCTGACCAGTCCCGAAGCCGGCAGCGACGCCGGATCGATGCCCGACTACGGGATCGTCTGCCGCCAGGAGTTTGATGGCAAAAAAGACGTGCTGGGTATGCGCGTCACCTGGGACAAGCGCTATATCACCCTGGGGCCGGTGGCCACCCTGCTGGGTCTGGCCTTTCACCTTTATGATCCCGATCATCTGCTCGGCGAGGAAGACGATCTGGGTATCACGCTGGCGTTGATCCCGACCGACACCCCCGGCGTGAATATCGGCCGGCGCCATTTTCCGCTCAACGTGGTGTTCATGAACGGCCCCAACAGCGGCAAGGATGTGTTCATCCCCATGGACTGGATCATCGGCGGCCAGGAACGGGTCGGCCAGGGCTGGCGCATGTTGATGGAGTGCCTGTCCGACGGCCGCGGCATCTCGCTGCCGGCGCTGAGCACTGGTGCGGGCAAGCTGGTCACCCGCGCGGTCGGCGGTTACGCCCGCATTCGCCGCCAGTTCAAGCTGCCCATCGGTCGCTTCGAAGGTGTCGAGGAGGCCCTGGCGCGGATCGGCGGCTATACTTACATGATGGATGCCGCGCGCGGACTGACCGCCGTGGCCCTGGATCAGGGTGAAAAACCGTCGGTCATCTCCGCCATCGTCAAATACCATCTCACCGAAGGCATGCGCCAGGTGATCAATGACGGCATGGATGTGCTCGGCGGCGCCGGGATCTGTCTGGGACCGCGTAACTTCATCGCCCGCGCCTATCAGTCCACGCCGATCAGCATCACGGTCGAAGGCGCCAACATTCTGACCCGCACCATGATCATCTTCGGCCAGGGCGCGATCCGCAGCCATCCGTATATCTTCAAGGAGCTGGAGGCGATGGGCATGGAAGACGCCGATGCCTCGCTGGAAAACTTCGATCGTGCCCTGTTCAGGCATGTGGCCTTTACCAGCAAAAACCTGTTGCGCAGCCTGTTCCACGGGCTGACCTCGGCGCGCTTTGTCTGGGTCTCCGGGCGGCGTCCCGCGCGGCGCTATTACCAGCATCTGACCCGCATGAGTGCGGCCTTTGCGCTGATGACCGACATTGCCCTGCTTACGCTCGGCGGCGATCTCAAGCGCAAGGAGAAACTCTCCGGACGCCTCGGCGATATTCTCAGTCAGCTCTATCTGGCCTCGGCCTGTCTCAAACGCTTCGAGGATCAGGGCCGCCCGAAACAGGACGAACCGCTGCTGCACTGGTGTTGCCAGCATACTCTGTTTGAAATGCAAGGTGCCTTCGACGGCCTGTTGCAAAACCTCCCCAATCGCCCCATCGCCTGGGTGATGCGCTGGATGGTCTTTCCCTGGGGGCAGCACTTCAAGCAGCCCGGTGACAAACTCGGCCACCGTATCGCCGGTTTGATGATCAATCCGGGCGAGTCCCGCGAGCGACTCAGTGAAGGGTTGTACCAGCCCCGTGCCAGCGACGAGCCCCTGCAGCGGATCGAAGAGGCGCTGCACAAGGTGGTTGCCGCCGAACCCATTGAAAAACGGATCCGCGATCAACTGACCGATTACGAACCGGATTACCACGGCCTGGAAGGGCTGTTACACGCCGCGCTCAAACAGGCTATTATCAATGAACAGGAGGCCGAAACCGTCCGCGCCGCCGATGCGGCGCGCCGCGAGGTGATCAAGGTGGATGATTTCGGCCCCGATCTCCAATAGCGAAGGTTAACCCATGGCAGAAGCGAAGAAGAAAACCGCAAAAAAAACCGCCACGCGGAAAAAGACCGCCAGCAATCGCAGCGCCGCCGGCCAGCGTCCGGTCTATATCGTTGACGGCAGCCGCACCCCGCATCTTAAAGCCCGTAACAAACCGGGGCCGTTTGCCGCCGCCGATCTGTTGCTCGGCTGTACCCGTCCCCTGCTCCTGCGCCAGGCCTTTGATCCCGGTCAGATCGACGAGGTGATCACCGGTTGCGTGATGCCCGGCCCCGACGAGGCGAATATCGCCCGCGTGGTGGCGCTGCGTCTGGGGCTGGGCAAGCACGTGCCGGCCTGGACCGTGCAGCGCAACTGCGCCTCGGGCATGCAGGCGCTGGACAGCGCCGCCAAGGACATTGCCATCGGCCGCGCCGATCTGGTGCTGGCCGGCGGGGTCGAGGCGATGAGCCACGCCCCGGTGCTGTGGAACGAGCAGATGGTCGCCTGGCTGGGCGCCTGGATGAGCGCCAGGACCTTCGGCCAGCGGCTCAAGACCCTGGGCCAGCTGCGCCTGCAACAGCTCAAGCCGGTCATCGGCCTGCTGCGCGGGCTGACCGATCCGGTGGTCGGTCTCTCCATGGGCCAGACCGCCGAGAACCTGGCCTGGCGCTTTGGCGTCAGCCGCCAGGCGATGGATGAGTTTGCCGTGCGCAGCCATCACCGTCTGGCCGCCGCCCAACAGGAAGGCCGGCTGGGAGAGATCGAGCCGATCTATGACCGCCAGGGCAAGGTCTACGAACAGGATGACGGCATCCGCGCCGACAGCACGGTGGAACAGCTGGGCAAGCTCAAGCCGGTGTTCGACAAGCCGTTCGGCAATGTCACCGCCGGCAACAGTGCCCAGGTCACCGACGGCTCCGCCATGTTGCTGCTGGCCAGTGAAAAGGCGATCAAAGAACATGATCTGCCGGTACTCGGGCGCATTGTCGATGCCCAGTGGGCCGGGCTGGATGCGGCGCAGATGGGGCTGGGGCCGGTGCACGCCATGACGCCCCTGATGCAACGCCACAATCTCAAACCCGATGATATCGACTACTGGGAAATCAACGAAGCCTTTGCCGCCCAGGTCCTGGCCTGCCTGCGTGCCTGGGAAGACAGCGACTACTGCAAGACCGAGCTGGGCCTGCGCGGCACCATGGGCAGCATCGATCAGGCGCGACTCAACGTCGACGGCGGCGGTATCAGTCTCGGCCATCCGGTCGGCACCAGCGGCGCGCGCATTGTGCTGCACCTGCTGCAGGTTTTGAAACAACACAATGCCAAACGCGGCATGGCCAGCCTCTGCATCGGCGGAGGCCAGGGTGGCGCCATGCTGATAGAAACCGCGTAACGCAAACAGGATTGATAAAACATGGCTGCAACAAATTACAAGAACTGGAACGTCGTCCACGATGATCACCATATTGCCTGGCTGCATCTGGACAGGGCCGACAGCAGCACCAACACCCTGTCGGCCGGGGTGCTCAACGAGCTGGACACCATTCTCGGCGAGCTGCTGAGCAAGCCGCCGCGCGGGGTGGTGTTGCTCTCCGACAAGGCCAACGGCTTTATCGCCGGCGCCGATGTCAACGAGTTCACCGAATTCAACGATCAGGGCGAGGCCCAGGCGGCCATCGAACGCGGGCATACCATTTTTACCAAACTGGAGCACCTGCCCTGCCCCACGGTGGCGCTGATCCACGGCTTCTGTCTGGGCGGCGGGCTGGAGCTGGCGCTGGCCTGCCGCTATCGCATCGCCGATGACGATCCGGCGACCCGCATCGGGCTGCCGGAAGTCAAACTCGGCATTCATCCCGGCTTCGGCGGCACCGTGCGCAGCATCGAGACCATCGGCCCGCTGAACGCCATGGATCTGATGCTCAGCGGCCGTACCCTCTCGGCCCGCGCCGCCAAACGGATGAAATTGATCCAGCACGCGGTCCCCCAACGCCATCTGCGCAATGCCGCGACCCAGACGGTACTGCACCCGCCGGCCAGACAGGAACTGCCGTTGTGGATGTCGTGGCTGAATCATAAATGGCTGCGTCCCTGGCTGGCCAGATACATGGCGAAAAAAGTCGCGAAAAAGGCCCCGCGCGCCCATTACCCGGCGCCCTATGCCCTGCTCGATCTGTGGCAGAACCATTTCGACGACCGCCAGCAGATGCTCAAAGAAGAAGCGCTCTCCGTCGCCCGGCTGATCATCGGCAAGACGGCGCGCAACCTGATCCGGGTGTTCCTGCTGCAGGAACAGATGAAATCCCTCGGCCGGCAGATCGATTACAGCCCGAAACAGGTGCATGTGATCGGCGCCGGTGTTATGGGCGGCGACATTGCAGCGTGGTGTGCCATGCAGGGCTTTCAGGTCACCATCCAGGATCAGAAGACCGAGGCCATCGGCCGGGTGATCAAATCGGCGCACAAACTCTACAAAAATAAACTCAAGGCCCGCATCGCCATCAACGCTGCCATGGATCGGCTGATCCCCGATCCCCACGGCCACGGCCTCAAGCACGCGGATATCGTCATCGAGGCGATCTTCGAGGACGTGAAGATCAAGCAGGATCTGCTGCGTGATATCGAGCCCAAACTGCCGGAGCACGCCCTGATCGCCACCAACACCTCCAGCATCCCGCTGGAGAAGCTGGCCACGGCGCTGAACAAACCCGAACGGCTGGTGGGCCTGCACTTTTTCAACCCGGTGGCCAAAATGCCGCTGGTGGAAATCGTCCACGGCCAGCAGACCAGCGAAGACAGCGTGAATCAGGCCGGCAGTTTCACCAAAGCGATTCGCAAACTGCCCCTGCCGGTGGCGAGCAAACCGGGCTTTCTGGTCAACCGGGTATTGATGCCTTATTTAATCGAAGCGGTAATTCTGGCCGACGAAGGCATTCCCCTGAAAGTCATCGACGATGAAGCAGTGAAATTCGGCATGCCCATGGGCCCCATCGAACTGGCCGACACGGTCGGGCTGGATATCTGTCTGAAAGTGGCCGAGATCCTCTCCGAGTCCATGGACATCACCGTGCCGGAGAAACTGCGCAAGCTGGTGGACAAGGGCAACCTGGGCAAGAAATCCGGCCAGGGCTTTTATACCTTTAAAAAAGGCAAGCCGGTCAAGCCGCGGCCGGATAAAAGTTATACACCCCCGGCGGATATTCAGGATCGCATGATTCTGCGCCTGATCAACGAAGCCGTCGCCTGTCTGCGTGACGAGGTCGTGGAAAATGCGGATCTGGCCGATGCCGGCGTGATTTTCGGCACCGGTTTCGCGCCGTTTCGTGGCGGCCCGCTGCACTATGCGGACTCGCGCGGTTACGAGCAGGTGGAGAAGATGCTCAGCCAGTTACAACAGCGTTATGGTCCCCGCTTCACCCCCGACAGCGGCTGGTCTCAACTGCACTGATGGATTAACAGGAACAGCCCATGAATCAGTTAAGCGATCTGATCAGCCAGCAAGAGGCCGGCAATCTGCATGGCCTGTTTCAGGAACGGGTGCGTCGCAGTCCGCAACGTATTGCCTATCGTCACTACAACAATCATAGCAGCCAGTGGGAGGATATCAGCTGGCAACAAATGGCCGATGAAGTGGCCCGCTGGCAGGCGGCGCTCGCCCGGGAGAACCTGGAACCCGGTGCGCGGGTCGGACTGATCCTGCGCAACTGCCCCGAATGGGTCAAGTTCGAACAGGCCGCGCTCGGCCTGGGGCTGGTGGTGGTGCCGCTGTACACCAATGATCGCGCGGACAACATCGCCTATATCATCGACGATGCCGATGTGAAATGTCTGCTGTTCGAAGGCGAGGAACACTGGCAGATGCTGCGGGGCGTGATGGATCGCCTCGGTTCAGTACAACGTTTTATCAGCCTGCAGGATCCGGGCAACCAGGGCGAAGCACGGCTGACCGCCGTCAGTCAATGGCTGCCCGACGGCCAAGATACCCCTGCCCTGCCCGCGATCAAACCCGCCGATCTGGCCTCGATCGTCTATACCTCGGGCACCACCGGCAAACCCAAGGGGGTGATGCTCAGCCACGAGAATATTCTCTGGAATGCCTGTGCCTGCGCAAAATGCGAACGCTTTTATAACGACGACACCTATCTCTCTTTTCTGCCCCTGTCGCATATGTTCGAACGCACCGCGGGCTATTATCTGCCCATGGTCGCCGGCTCCACCGTGGCCTATGCGCGCTCCATCGAACAGCTGGCCGAGGATTTGCTCAGCATTCGCCCCACGATTCTGATCTCGGTGCCGCGCATCTATGAACGGGTCAACAACAAGATCAAGGCGCAACTGGAAGCCAAATCCCCCCTGGCTCGCAAACTGTTCCTCGGTGCCGTGGCTACCGGCTGGCAGATGTTCGAGCACCAGCAGGGCCGCGATCACTGGCGCCCGCGGCAACTGCTCTGGCCACTGTTCAAGGCGCTGGTGGCGAAAAAGATCATGCAAAAACTCGGCGGGCGCCTGCGCATCGCCGTCTGCGGCGGCGCCCCGCTGCCCACCGAAGTGGCCAGAACCTTCATCGGCCTGGGCCTGCCGCTGCTGCAGGGCTATGGCATGACCGAGCTGAGCCCGGTGGCCACCGTCAACCGCCGCGCCAGCAACGATCCCGCCAGTGTCGGCACGGTCATCGACGATGTTGAAATCCAGCTCGGTGAGGACGACGAACTGCTGGTACGCAGTCCCGGCATCATGAGAGGTTACTGGAACAACGCGGAGGCCACGCGCGAGATCATCGACGAGCAGGGCTGGCTGCATACCGGCGATATCGCCCGCATCGACAACGGCTTTGTCTATATTACCGGGCGTATCAAGGATATCATCGTCATGGCCAACGGCGAGAAGGTCCCGCCGGCGGATATCGAAATGGCCATCGCCAACGATGCCCTCTTCGATCAGGCCATGGTCATCGGTGAGGGCAAGCCGTTTTTAAGCTGCATCACCGTGCTCAATCCCGACAGCTGGAAACAACTCGCCGAACAACACAGCCTGGATCCCGACGATCCCGCCAGCCTCGAAAACGACGCGGTGATCACGGCGCTGCTGGAGAAGATCAATCACCAGCTGCATGACTTCCCCGGCTTTACGAACATCTATTGTGTCAGGGCCACGCTGGATCCCTGGACCATCGAGGACGGCCTGATTACGCCCACCCTCAAGCTCAAGCGCAACGAGCTGATGGAACAATTCGCCGATGACATCGCGCGCTTCTACAAGGGACACTGATGAGCAAAAGCCTGCACTCCGACAAACTGCCGCAGGGGGAAGAGCCCCAGATCCGGGTCATGGCCATGCCGGCCGACACCAACGCCTCGGGTGACATCTTCGGCGGGTGGCTCATGTCCCAGGTGGATATCGCCGGCAGCATCGCCGCCTACCGCCGCGCCCACGGGCGTATCGTCACCGTCGCGGTCAACGAATTCCGCTTCATCAACCCGGTCTACGTCGGCGACCTGGTCAGCCTCTACTCGCGCGTGATCCACGTCGGCAACACCTCCATCCGCGTCATGATCGAAGGCTTCGCCGAACGCAGCCGCGGCACCGACGAATGCGATCGCGTCGCCGAAGCCGAGATCACCTACGTCGCCATCGACGACCAGGGCAAACC
>JBKGZJ010000090.1:0-9081 GCA_046545635.1 Thiohalophilus sp.
GCACAATGGTATAACGGGTGGAGAAATTACGTCCGTTCAACAGGAACAGTAACAGCGGAATCAGAACCAGGAGGCCGACAAACATTACCGGCGTATCAACCTGCATCGCGTCCCAGAGTCGCCACCGATGCTGCCGGAGCGTCGCCACCACCCGCCGCACAAGATGAAACAAAAATACAAAACTGTGCAACAGTGTCCAGCCTGCCAATACAGCCAGTACGGCAAAATGGCCGAACCATCCATTGCCAAAGGCTTTGAACAGCGTCAGCCAGTCTCCGGTCCAGCCCGCCGGCACGCTGGAGAGTATCGTCGCCGGGGCCGTAATAATTTTTAACACACTGGCCGAATATGCCCGCGCTTCGCCACCGCTGGACATGGCACGCAGATTTTGCCAATCGTTGTGCATATCGCCAATCAGATAGGGCAGATAGAGCAACCCTCCCGCCATCACGCCACCAAGCAGCCAGCGCCAGTTCAACGGTTTTGCCGACAATAGCAATACCAGCAAAATCGCTGGAAAGACAAAAACCCCGATCATATGAAACTGGGAAATCACCGCGCAGAGTAAAAACACCCAGAAAACCTGCCGGGAGTGCTCCCGGTTGAGGGTGTGCCACAAAGCGAGAAACAACAGTACCCCGAGGAGATCCATCGGTACCGGATTGTACAACCCGTAGGAGTAGTACACGGTCCAGGGAGCCAATGCGTAGATTGCTGTACAGACCAGAGCCAGCCCCGAGGTAAAAAAACGTCTGGCCAGCAAATAGATAAAGAAGACCGTCATGCTGTTGATGATGGCCATTGCATAGAGAGTACCTTGTGCCGCCTCGCCATCCAGCATGAACAACAACACGCCGAACAGGGTCCACAAAGGCCCCGGTAACTTGCCCTCGTTAAGTGAAGGTTGGGCGAGATAGAACGCCTGTTTATCACCGCCGAGCAGAGCCAGAACCTGCCCCAGAGCACTGACCTCATCATTTACCATAAAATGGTGATACCCTGAGCGAAATAAATTGCCGCCAACCGCAGACCCAGTCCCGTCAGGAGAACCAGCAGCAGCGCATTGCGATAACAGGTTGTATCCGCCTGTGACAGACAGGCGGCCCACTGAAGCAATTGGGCGCCTCATGGCGAGATCATGAAAGTCCCTCGCGCTCGGCAAAAGTCCAGAGTTTGTTAAGCGTAAAGTTTTGAATCAGTACAATTCCCGTGGCGACAATCTGTGTCAACAGATAGTTAACCGACCAGAGAGTCGTGCCAAGATACATAATGCCACTGTTGATCAGCGCGCCGATTATAGCCACGAGCAGAAACCGGAACAGGGTTTCGTGGTGAGACTTGTTACTGGAAAACGTATACTTGTAGTTGAGGATGTAATTGATCAGGGCACCGGCAACAAACCCAAGGCTGGTCGACAGAACCGGATCCCATTGCCAGGCTTCGACAAGGAGTATCAGGGTCAGATAATGCCCTGCCGTACCAATGCCCCCCACACCGGTGAACGCCAGAAATTGCCGTACAGTCCGCATATCAGGCATAGCCACTGTTATCCCTGATCGCTTTTGTTATCACTCGCACGGGGTGGCAGATATTCATTCAGAAAGTACAGCGGTCGACGCTTTGTCTCGGTAAAAATACGCCCGATGTACTCCCCCAGAACGCCAATTGCCATCAACTGCACGCCCCCCAGAAAAAGCATGATGACGATGATCGAGGGATAACCCGGCACCGGGTTGCCGAAGATCAGGGTTTTAACAATGGTATAAATGCCGAAAATGAATGCCAGCAACGCCGCCAGCAAGCCGAGATAAGTGGCGAATTTCAGCGGGGCGATAGTAAATGAGGTAATGCCCTCGATGGCGAAGTTCCACAGTTTCCAGTAGTTCCATTTGGTATCCCCGGCAAAGCGGACATCCCGCTCGTACGGTATCGCCTTCTGGTGAAAACCGATCCAGGCAAACAATCCTTTCATAAAGCGATGCTGTTCACTCAGGGTATTGAGTGCCTCCACCGCCCGGCGGCTCAACAGCCGGAAATCCCCGGTATCCTGCGGAAGTTTGACATGTCCGATACGCTGCATCAGGCGATAGAATGTACTGGCCGTGGCTTTTTTGATCCAGGTTTCGCCTTCCCGCCGGGTCCGCTGGGCATACACCACGTCATAGCCTGCCTGCCATTGAGTAATAAATTCGGGAATCAGTTCAGGCGGATCCTGCAAATCCGCGTCGATAACCACCACAGCATCCCCGCCGGCATGCTGCAGGCCGGCACTCAGCGCTATTTCCTTGCCAAAATTGCGACTCAGATCCAGCACGGCCACCCGCGCATCCTGCTCACGCAAGTGCTGTAGCGCCGCCAGCGTTTCATCCTGACTGCCGTCATTCACGTAGATGATCTCCGTCGCCATCGGCACTGTGTCCAGCACAGCGCACAGCCGACGATGGAATTCGGGCAGTACCTCCTGCTCGTTGTAAGCGGGGACGATAACAGAAAGCAGTTGTGCGACAGGTTCGGGCACGCGGGTATCCTTTACCGGAGTCGTATTTCGCGGGTATCAAGTCAATTTCAGCGCGATTATGCCATATTTCCATCTTCCGGAGCAGGTGATTCAGCTCGTCCAACGGCACTACCCCCGGCAGTCCGGGGCCTTATTCGCTTGGAATAATATTCTGAATCATTACAATAATGCCCCCGCCCGGCAGCTCGTCGCTGGCCGGAAAATGCTGTCTAATAACTGTGCAGGAGAGATTCATGTACAACACCTTCAAGCCCGAGCAACCTGTTGGCCTGATGGACTTTGTCAAAGCGGCCAGGTCCTGTATCCAGGAATGATGAGATTTAAAAACGTGATCAGCCTCGATGGCGGGTTTAGCGAATGGGACAAGGCACAAAAACCGGTGGTGCGCGAAGCTCGCTACGTGTGATAGCGCCCTGAAATGATATCGGAGGCGGAAAGCCTCCGATGATCAGCACTGCTCCCAGGGCAGCCCGGCAAATCGCCAGCCCCCTTTAGAACTGCGATGATGGTGTTCATCCAGCTCCCCTTCAAAACCCTCGCTGACGTTATAAACCCGATCAAATCCCTCCTGCAGCAACAGCTTCCCCGCCTCCAGGGAACGTTTACCGCTGCGACAGATCAGCACCACCGGCACGCTCTGGTGAACCGATTCATCATGCGATAATCCACCCAGCAACAACTTCCGTAATTCACGGACAAAATTCGGGTTCACTTCCCAGTCGGGTTCATCGATCCAGGGGATATTGATCGCGCCGACAGGGTGGCCAATAAACAGGAACTCCATGTGCGAGCGTACATCCACCAGAACGGCTTTCGGCTCATCCTGCACCAGTTGCCAGGCCTGCTGGGGCGCCAGTTCCTCGACCTTGATATCATTCATCTCTGCCACCTGTCCTGCATTGTTAATGCCTCAAGCCTAGCCCATCGTGTCCAAATGGCCAATTTCTGTCTGCGTTTGCAGTGTCTGCCTCGCGCTGGCGCTGGAAGGCCTGTTACTGGTTATCGAATACAGTCCGCCGGGTTTGGCAGCGATTCTTTATTACCCGGCAGCCGCCATACTCGCACCCGGTTTATTAATCATTTCGCTGGACACCTTTGCTGGCCATACCAATTCCAGTCGTCATGAGCAAGGCTTTACTTGCGGCACATCATGCTATACAGCCGGTCACCAGTAGCTCAGAGGAGTGTCACCAGCGACGAACCGGGTGCCCCGGCGCCCCTCCAGTATGGCCTGCGCTTCGGTCAGCAGACCAATTCCGGCGAACCCGCCTGCCGCGGTGACAAACTGGCAGGCAGCGGCCGCTTTGGGTGCCATTGAACCGGCCTGCAACAGCAGGTCTTCAAGGTTGTCACAGCCTGCCTGGCGTATTGCTCTTGCAGAGGGCATGGTCCAGTCACCATAAAGCGCCTCGACATTGGTTAAGAACAGCAGCGCATCCAGGTTCAGCTCCGCCGCCAGCAGGGCGCTGGTATAGTCCTTGTCGATGACCGCGCTGACGCCCTGGTAGCGGTCGTGCTCCTTGACGACCGGAATACCACCACCCCCGGCACAAATGACACAATAGCCCTGATCAGACAGGGCTGCGATAGCCGGCCTCTCCACAATCCTGATCGGATGAGGAGAGGCGACTACCCGACGCTTTCCTCCTGCCACAGCCTTGAATTGCCAGCCTTGCTGACGCGCCAGGCGTTCGGCACGACCTTCTTCCAGCACCGGACCGACCGGCTTGGTGGGATTGGTAAACGCCGGATCCGCCGGGTCAACCTCCACCCGGGTCAACAGCGTGACAGCACGTTCCGATTGACGATAGTTATCCATGGCCTGTGCCAATCGATAGCCGAGCAATCCTTCACTCTGGGCATCAAGCAAATCCAGGGGGGTATTCGCTTCCACTTCGTGCATGGCCAACCAGCCTACCTGAGGTCCATTACCGTGGGTAATAATCAAGGTATGCGACTGTTCCAGATCGACCAGTGTACGGGCAACGGCATCGATCTTGTCCTGATCGATCTGTCCCTGTTGGTTATTGCTGTCAGTCAGTGCATTACCACCAATAGCTACCAGTATTCTCATCATATAGACCTGTATCGGAACTGCCGGTTTTCTTCCGAACACATTACTGCTATGTTTTTCACGGAACAAGGCCCGACAGGAGATCAAAAATGTCAGATAATGTATATAAAGTGATTGAGCTTGTTGGCTCGTCCGGCAAGAGCAGCGATGATGCGATTCAACAGGCTATTGCCAGGGCAGGCACAAGCCTGCATAACCTCGACTGGTTTGAAGTGGTGGAAACCCGCGGCCATATCGTGGAAGGGAAAATCGGCCATTATCAGGTCAAGATTAAAGTGGGCTTTCGCCTGGACTGAGCAGACGGAAGGGGGGGGGCTGGCAGAATAACCAAACCGGCATAATCGAACCTGCGACCCGCTGCGAGGCCGGATTCAGGATAACCCGGCCTGATGCCGGGTCGAGACTATTTTTTGTTACGCGAGGACCACTGTGACGGTCCATTGCCACCACTGCGGGAATTGACATCATCGGCCAGCTCCTCCGCATAACGGGTCACCTGGTTCAATGTCCCCCGGCGCTGACCTACCAGAGTCGAGCCGTTACGTTCCAGCACATAGCGGTACCAGTTATTGCCATCACAGCCGGCCGGCGTGGTGGTTTTCTCCACCGCCTTGACCATATAGCGTGCATTCGTCAAATCGATCGTGTTGATGGTATCCATACAGTTCACCTCGGTTGCCGACAGGTTGCCGGGCGACAACCTGCCGGAATTTCTAACGACGACCCCGTGTCTTGCCCTTCATACGCTTGCGCTCTTCGCTGACACGCAGGGCGTTGCCTTTAAAGTCGCGACCATTCAGACCGGACATCGCGGCCCGGGCCTCATGACCTTCCATGTCCACCGTGGCATGGCCACGGCATTGGCCACTGAAGACATCCATGGCAATCTTGATCCCGCGCACAGTGCCGAACTCGCCGAACAACTGTTCAATTTGAGCATCATCCGTATCGGGGGCCAAATTGGACACAAATAGGGTCTTCATAATCTCTCCCCTGTCAGGTGTGACGGCTCTGCGCTCTGGCAGGACGGCGTTTGCTCCTCACCGGTTGGCCACCGGCAGGGGCAGCGCCGCGGCGGCCGCGGTTCTGGTTCGGTTTACCCGGCCGTGAGGCATCGCGCTCATTTGCGGCACTGCGTGCCTGCGGCTCGAAACCGGTCATGGTCTTGCCGGGAATCGTGGTCTTCAACAGGCGTTGAATCGAGGACACACGGCCACGCTCCTCGGCACCGACCAGGGAGATCGCGGTGCCGGACTTGCCACCACGCCCGGTCCGACCGATGCGATGCAGATAATCTTCCGGGTTATCGGGCAATTCAAAATTAATCACCAGCGGCAGGTGATCAATATCCAGTCCGCGTGCCGCCACATCCGTGGCGATCAGCGCGGTAACCTTGTGATGTTTGAAATCACGCAACGCCCGGGTACGGGCATTCTGGGTCTTGTCACCGTGAATCGCCGTAGCGCGTACACCATCAGCCTGCAACTGTTTGGCCAGTTTGTCGGCACCCCGTTTGGTGCGGGTAAAAACCAGTAACTGTTGCCAGTCGCCACCGTCGATCATATGGGACAGCAATTCACGTTTACGCGGGCCATCCACCCAGTAGAAGGACTGATCGATGTTCAGTGCGGCGCTGTTGGCTTCAGCCACCTGAATATATTCCGGCTTATCGAGAAAGCGGGCCGACATCTTCTTGATTGCCGGTGAAAATGTTGCGGAAAACAACAGGGTCTGGCGATCATTGGGCACCAGTTTGAAAACCTGTTCGATCGCGGGCAGAAAACCCATGTCCAGCATGCGATCCGCTTCGTCCAGCACCACGGATTCAACGCCGGACAGATCCACAGCCCGGCGATTGACCAGATCCAGCAAACGACCCGGCGTCGCAATCAGGATATCGACGCCGTCTTTTAACAGCTTCATTTGCTTGCCGATATTCGTGCCACCGTAAACCACGGTGCTGCGCAGCGGCAGATGTTTGCCATAGGTGCGGACGCTGTCGGCGACCTGCTGGGCCAGCTCCCGGGTCGGGGTGATCATCAGCGCCCGAATACGCCGGGGCGATACCTCGTCCCGGCTCAAACGCTGCAAAACCGGCAGGGTAAAGGCCGCTGTTTTACCGGTCCCGGTCTGGGCGCCGGCGAGAATGTCCCGGCCCGCCAGTACCGCAGGCACAGCCTGGGTCTGGATCGCGGTCGGGGAAGAATAGCCTTGATCTGCAATAGCAGAGAGTAGCTCGGCACGCAGACCGAGATCAGAAAACGACATAAATTTCGCCTTATTTAAAATGAAAAAGCCAAGCATCGAGCCTGGCAGAAAAATGCATGACAGGACCGAAACGATTGTGCGGGGAATGGCCCGAGAGGTCATACCACGGCGGGTTTGTGTCCGATCCCGGTAGAATATACCGGCCGGCACCTGGATCCCGCCGATGGTTCATGAGCGAGAAGTCAGACAAACTATATTATTTAGTATACCACAAATCGCCGCCGCTAACCCCACTCAATACAAATATTTGCCCTGAAAAGGTGGCAGCCCCCCGGAAAGTGTCGTACATTCAAAAAGGCTGCAGAAATGTCGGGGGATGGATTGATCGTCCCGGGACGCTCTCAAGCTCCTGCCCCTGACAGGACCGCCGCCGCATCCGGTTTGATTTTTTGTAAAGGTTAAAAGTAATGGCTACAGGTAAAGTGAAGTGGTTTAACGAGCGCAAGGGGTATGGTTTCATCGCCCGGGATAACGGTGAAGGCGATGTTTTCGTCCATTTTCGCGCTATTCAGGGCGAAGGATTTCGTACTCTGGCGGAAGGTCAAAGCGTCAGCTTTGATGTGGAAGACGGCCCCAAGGGCCCCCAGGCCACAAACGTGGTCCCCCAGTAATCCCGCGACAATCCCGGAACAATACCCCCGTTTCGACGGGGGTTCATCATTCGGCTATTCCCTCACCTTTGAAAACCACCCCGCCTGTTGGCTATGCTTGAGCACAGTCCACCCGGAGACACCAACATGCCAGAACCTGCCGCCGATACCATTCTCGAAACCGCCATGCGGCTGGCCAATGAAAGTTCCTGGGAGAAACTCCATTTACATGAAGTGGCCCGGGAACTGGACATTCCCCTGCACGAGATCCATCGCCACTTTGCCCAGAAAGATGATCTGGTCGAGGCCTGGTATGACCGCGCCGATCGGGCCATGTTAAAGGCGGCCCGGGCACCGGGCTACAGCGAGCTGACCCTGCACGAACGCCTGCACCTGTTGATCATGCGCTGGCTGGACAGCCTGGCCGAATACAAGACCGTCTCCCGCGACATGCTGCTGTATAAACTGGAACCGGCGCACCTGCACCTGCAACTGCAGGGGCTGTTGCGCGTCAGCCGCACCGTGCAGTGGATCCGCGAGGCCGCCCTGCAGGACAGCACCCATCTGCGGCGGATCATCGAGGAGATCGGCCTGACCGGCCTCTATCTGCAAACCTTTCTCTACTGGATGGGCGACAGTTCCGCCGGCCAGAGCAAGACCCGCCGTTTTTTGCACCGCCGTCTGGGACTGATGGATCGCTGCGAAAAAGGTCTGGCCCGGGTTCAGTCCTGGCTGCCCGGCGTTGCCCGGCGAAAAGCCCGCAGCGCCGCCCACGAGACCCGCGCGCAACCGGGCACCTGAACCCGGTGAGCTGGCGAGCCCGGCGTAACGCTTCCCCGACCCCGGGCTCGACATGCGACGGACCATGACCACCTTGCTGCTGGCCATCGCCGGCGGTTATCTACTGCTGACGGTGGCGGTCTATTTCTACCAGCCGCACCTGTTGTTTTTACCCGGGCTGCCCTCGCGCGAGCTGGCGCGCACCCCGGCGGACATCGATCTGACGTACGAGGATGTTGATCTGCAGACCCGCGATGGCGTGAACCTGCACGGCTGGTGGGTGGAACATCCGCAACCGCGGGGGACGATCCTGTTTTTTCACGGCAATGCCGGCAATATCAGTCACCGGCTGCAGACGCTGCGCCTGTTCCACAAGCTGGGCTACCGCAGCCTGATCATCGATTATCGCGGTTACGGGCAAAGCGGGGGCAAACCCTCGGAGCCGGGCCTGTATGCCGACGCCGAGGCGGCCTGGCGCTATCTGCGCGAAACGCGCCAGCTGGCGCCCGGGGAGATTATACTCAGCGGCCGCTCGCTGGGCGCCGCCGTGGCGTTATACCTGGCCGAACAACACCCGCCCCGCGCCCTGATCCTCGAATCGGCCTTTACCTCGGTTCCTGACATGGCCGCCGTGCATTACGGCTGGCTGCCGGTGCGCTGGTTAAGCCGTTATCAATTTGATAACCGCCAGCGTATCGCCGGCCTGGACTGTCCGGTGCTGATCGTGCATGCCAGAGAGGATGAGATCGCCCCGTACACGCAGGGACGGGAACTGTATCGGCTTGCCCCGCAACCCAAACAGTGGCTGGCGCTCACCGGCGGCCATAATGATGCCCAGCTGAACGATTACC
>JBKGZJ010000091.1:0-9079 GCA_046545635.1 Thiohalophilus sp.
GGGGCATTGCGGTAACTCATGCTGCCCTTGAGCTGCCGGATTGAGTCGTACTCATGCTCTTCCAGCCACCGGTACATTTCATCCAGTATCACGGAAAGGTATTGCGGCCCCTGTTGCAGCAACACGCTGCACAAATGCACCACATCCGCCCCCGTCAACAGGGCCTTGATGCCGTCCCGGGCGGTATGAAACCCGCCGGTGGCGGCCAGCGACAGGTTCACCCTGCCGTGCAACAGCGCCAGCCAGTGGATGCGCAGCAAGGACTCATACGATGTCGACAGGTGCAGGGTCGGCTCAATACGCAACGCTTCCGGATCGATATCCGGCAAATAGAACCGATTGAACAGACTCACCCCGGCCGCACCACACTGCTCCAGACTGCGCACAAAATGCAGCGGCGAACTGAACTGGGAGGAGAGCTTGAGGTTGATGGGAATGGTCACCTGTTGCTGCAGGCTGGAGAGAATATCCAGGTAACGCTGCTCGACCCCGGCACTGCTCTCCTCGTTATCCGCCGCGATGTAGTAGACGTTCAGTTCCAGCGCGTCGGCGCCGGCCTGCTGCAGTTGCTTGCCGTATTCCAGCCAGCCGCCGGGGGTCGTGCCATTGAGACTGGCAATGACCGGGATATCCAGTTCACGTTTGAGCTGTTGCAGCTGCTCCAGATATTCATCCTGGCAGGTCCTGTACTCATCCGGCACCGGATGAAAGCTCTCCATTTCATTAAAGCCGATCGACTGCTGATGAAAGAACCGATCCAGCTGTTGCTCTTCCTGGTCGATCTTTTCCTCGAACAGCGAGGGCATGACGATCGCCGCGGCGCCGGCATCGCGCAGCCGCAATGCCAAATCCCGATCACCCGTCAGTGGCGAGGAGGAAGGAACCAGCGGGTTGGCCAGCTGCAGGCCGAGATAGTCGGTAGTCATATCCAGCATTTTCAATCCTCCCCCTTGTTTCTGTCCTGACCCAATCTCGCCTTGACGGCGGCCACACTCACGCTGCCGTCCCACTCCAGTTCGGACAATTGTTTGTAATAGTGATAGCGATGTTGCACCTCCTGCTGTGCTTCCTGCATAAACTGTTCGGCCGCCTCGGGGTGGGTGTGCCAGAGCATACTGAACCGGGTTTCACTCTGTGCAAACTCCCGATAGGGAATCGACGGCTCGCCCGAATCCAGATGCAGAGGGTTCTTGCCCTGTTTGATGCGTTCGGGATCAAAACGAAACAGCGGCCAGTGCCCGCTGTCCACCGCCAGGTTCTGCTGACGATGGTTATTGGAAAGATCCACCCCGTGGGCGATACAGGGGGAATAGGCGATGATCAGGGAGGGGCCGACATGGGCCTCGGCCTCGAGAAAGGCACGTAAGGTCTGGACATCCTTGGCGCCGTAGGCCACATGGGCGACATAGACGTTTTCGTAATCCATTGCCAGCAGGGCCAGATCCTTTTTGGCGCTCGGCTTGCCGCCGGCGGAGAACTTGGCCACCGCACCGCGCGGCGTCGCCTTGGAGGTCTGGCCGCCGGTATTGGAATAGACTTCGGTATCCAGCACCAGAATATTCACATCGGCACCTGTGGCCAGCACATGATCCAGACCGCCATAGCCGATGTCGTAGGCCCAGCCGTCACCGCCGACGATCCAGACGCTCTTGCGCGCCAGGTTTTCGGCAAGCTGCTGCAGAGCAGGGGCCCGATGATCCTCGAGCCCGGTCAACTGTTGGCGCAACTGTTCAATACGCCCGCGCTGCTCGTGGATGCCGGCTTCATCCGATTCATCGGCATTTAACAGCGCATCGACCAGTGTCCCGTCCAGCTGCTCACGCAGTTGTTCGAGCAGCTCCCGGGCCTGTTCGCGCTGCTTGTCCACGGCCAGCCGCAGCCCCAGACCGAACTCGGCATTGTCCTCGAACAGCGAGTTGTTCCAGGCCGGACCGCGTCCCTCCCTGTTGGTCGACCAGGGCGTGGTGGGCAGATTGCCGCCGTAGATGGAGGAACAGCCGGTAGCATTGGCCACCAGCATGCGATCGCCAAACAACTGGGTCGCCAGTTTCAGATAGGGCGTCTCGCCGCAGCCGACACAGGCGCCGGAGAACTCAAACAGGGGCTCCATCACCATCGAGCCCTTGAGGGTGGTCACTTTCAGCTCACGACGATCGTACTCCGGCAGGTCCAGAAAGAAATCAAAATTCGCCCGCTCCTGTTCACGTAACGGCGGTTGCGGCGCCATATTCAGCGCCTTGCGGCTGGCATTGGACTTGTCATGGATCGGACAAATGTCCACACACAGACCACAGCCGGTGCAGTCCTCCGGTGCTACCTGATAGCTGATCATCATCTCTGCGGGGAAATCCTTGCCCAGCATTGGATGGGCCTTGAACTGTGCCGGTGCATCTTCCAGTTTCGCTTTGGAAAAAATCTTGCTGCGGATTGCCGCATGCGGGCAGACCAGCGGACACTTGCCGCACTGGGTACACAGATCCGGCTCCCAGACCGGGATCTCCAGCGCCAGGTTGCGCTTTTCATAGCGGGTCGTGCCCAGCGGGAAACCGCCGTTGGCCGGCAGGCGACTGACCGGCACCTGGTCGCCGCGCCCGGCGATGATCTCGCCGGTCACCTGCCGGACGAACCCGGGTGCCCCGGCGGGTACGGGCGGCGCAATTTCGAACTCGCTGTCCGCCTGGTCGGGAATTGTCACCTCATGCAGGCGCGCCAGCGTCTCATCAATCGCCCTGAAATTGATCTCGACAATCCGCCGGCCCTTCTTGCCATAGGTTTTCTCCACCGCATCCTTGATTGAGTGGATGGCCTGCTCCTGCGGCAGGATCCCGGAGATGGCAAAAAAACAGGTCTGCATAATCGTGTTAATCCGTTGACCCATCCCCGCCTGCTCGGCCACCGCATAGGCATCGATAGCATACAGGCGAATCTGTTTGTCGATGATCTGCTGCTGCATCGTCCGTGGCAGGGTCTGCCACACCCGCCCGGCCGGTTCCGGCGAGTTGAGGAGAAACACGGCGTTATCGGCCGCCATGTCAAGCATGTTGTAGCGCTCCAGGAACACCGGCTGATGGCAGGCAACGAAATTGGCGTCATTATCGCCAATCAGATAGGTTGAATGGATCGGATTGGGGCCGAAGCGCAGGTGCGAGACGGTGACCGCCCCGGCCTTTTTCGAATCATAGACAAAATAGCCCTGCGCGTGCAGATCGGTGGACTCGCCGATGATCTTGATACTGTTCTTGTTGGCGCTGACCGTGCCGTCACTGCCCAGGCCGTAGAATACCGCCTGAAAGGTCTGCTCATGGGCATCGGTACGAAACGCCGGATCCCATTCCAGGCTTGTCCGGGTCACATCATCGTGGATGCCGATGGTGAAATGGTTTTTCGGCCGCGCCTGGCCCAGCTCATCGAACACCGCCTTGATCATGCCTGGCGTGAACTCCTTGGAGGAGAGGCCGTAACGCCCGCCGATGATCCTGGGCATCTGCTCAAATTTGCACTCTTCACCACAATAATGCTGCGCTACCGCTGTCACTACATCTTTATATAACGGTTCGCCATCGGCGCCCGGTTCCTTGGTGCGATCCAGCACCGCAATGTGCCTGACGCTGTTTGGCAGGCTGTCGATCAGGGCGTCAGCATCGAATGGCCGATACAGACGCACCTTGAGCAAACCGACCGATTCACCCTGTTGCAGGAGATAATCGACCGTCTCCTGAACCGCCTCGGCGCCGGAGCCCATTAACACCATCACCCGCTCCGCCTGTTCACTGCCGTGATATTCGAACAGCCGGTACTGGCGCCCGGTCAGCTCGGCAAAGCGATCCATCGCCTGCTGCACAATAGCGGGCAATTTTTCGTAAAAGGGATTGACGGTTTCCCGCGCCTGAAAATAGATATCCGGATTCTGCGAGCTGCCACGCAACACGGGATGTTCGGGCGAGAGGGCGTTATTGCGATGTCGCTCCAACCACTCGGGCCGGATCATCGCCCTGAGCACCCCGTCATCGAGGCCCTGCAGTTTGGCGACTTCGTGAGAAGTACGGAAGCCGTCGAAGAAATGCACCAGCGGCACCTGCCCTTCCAGGCTCGCGGCCTGGGCGATCAGGGAAAAATCCATCACCTCCTGGGGTGAGTTGGCGCAAAGAAAGCCAAAACCGGTCATGCGCGCGCTCATCACATCGCTGTGATCCCCGAAGATCGACAGGGCCTGACAGGCCAGCGAACGGGAAGCCACATGAAACACCGCCGGAGTCAGTTCGCCGGCGATCTTGTACATGTTGGGGATCATCAGCAGCAGCCCCTGTGAAGCGGTAAAGGTGGTGGTCAATGCCCCGCCCTGCAGGGCGCCATGCACGGCGCCGGCGGCACCCCCTTCACTCTGCATCTCCACAATCCGCGGCACAGTACCCCACAGATTGGTTTGCCCGCGCGACGACCATTCATCGGCCCATTCCCCCATTGGCGAGGCCGGGGTAATGGGGTAAATGGCGATCACCTCATTGAGTTTGTGCGCGACTGTCGCAGCGGCCTGGTTGCCGTCGATGGTCAAGGTAGAGGATACAGGCATGGCGCAGCACATCCTTTTATGTCAGCTTGTTCACCATTAAAGACTAGATCGCCCGGCCTGTTTCGTCTACGGAGAGTCGGCAAACAACTTCATCAACCTGGAAGATCATCGTGATTTTGCAGATAGTCGTTCAACGTCACAGGCTTACTGCGCTGATAGCGATGAAATTCCATGCCTTCAGGCAGACGCACCTCCATCATCATGGGCAGATGATCCGAACCAAAATGCTCCAGTTCTCTGGCTTTACTCACTGTCAGCTCGGAGGTGACAAGAATGTGATCGATATTGTGTTGCGGACGCCAGCTCGGAAAAGTGTGCAAGTCCTTTATAGGCTCATGCAGTCGAGTAAGCCTGATCAAATGCTGCATCTCTTTACTGTCGTGACGGCAATTCATATCACCCATGATAATCGCATGCGGAAAGCTGTTGGCGATATCCGCCAGATAATCCATCTGCATCAGTCGCGCCCGGCGGCTGAGCGCAAGATGCACGACGATGACGGCCAGTGTATCTCCTCCCGAATCGTAACGGGCGAGAATAGCCTGCCTGCCGGGAATCAAACCCGGCAGACGCAGATCCCTCACTTCGGTGGGATGAAAGTGGCTGAGCAGGCCGTTACTGTGCTGGGCAAGACGCCCGAAACGCCGATTGACCTGATGATGCCAGTAGGGGAAATTGCCCCGTTCGGCAAGATATTCGGTCAAATTGATAAAGTTGCTGCGCAGACTGCCGGCATCCACTTCCTGCACACCGACGATATCAAAATCTTTCATTACTTGCGCGGCGAGATCCAGGTTGCCCAGACGCTTGGCACAAGGCAGGACATGCCGCCAGCTTCCCGTCAGGTATTGATGCGGGCGACTGGTTTTGATCCCGACCTGGACGTTGTAACTGAGAATTCTCAGTATTTGCGCTCCCGGCCGGGTTTCAATTTTTTCAGGCATGATTACTCAATCTAGATCGGACAAATCATCTCACCCAGCTTCTGGGTCAACTTGAGATTTTCACTGTAATCGACCGGACAGTCGATAATGCTTACTGTATTATCAGCCAGCGCTTTTTTCAGCGTCGGCAACAGGTCCCCGCCTTTTTCAATTCGATAGCCTTTCGCGCCGAAGGATTCGGCATATTTGACAAAATCCGGGTTATTAAAATCAACATGCGACTTTCTCCCAAAACTGCTCATCTGCTTCCATTCGATCAAACCGTAACCGTTGTCGTTCCAGATCAGAATCACCACCGGGGTTTTCATCCGCATCGCGGTTTCGATCTCCTGGGAGTTCATCATAAACCCGGCGTCACCGGTGACCGCAACCACTTTGCGATCCGGAAAGGCCAGCTTGGCGGCAACCGCACCGGGCACGGCAATGCCCATGCTGGCAAAGCCGTTGGAAATTAAACAGGTATTCGGAAATTCACAGCGGAACATGCGTGCCATCCACATCTTGTGCGCACCCACATCGCACAGTGCAATATCCTCCAGATCCATCGCCGTGCGCAGATCCCAGATGATTTTCTGTGGTTTGAGCGGGATCGTGGCGTCGTCCTTGTGCTGGTTCATGTCCTCAATCAACGCCTTGCGCAGGCTCTTCATTGCCGTGCCGGTATGCGGGCTGGCTACCTGCATGATCCGTAACAATGAATGCTTTATATCACCAACCACACCCACACTAACGGGATAGAACGCATCAACTTCAGCCGGTGAATTGTCGATGTGAATAATGGTACGGTCCTTGGTCGGGTGCCAGAGATAGGGATGGTACTCGACCAGGTCGTAACCCACGCAGATAATCACATCGGCCTTGCTAAAACCACAACTGACATAATCATTCGCCTGAAGACCGGCACTGCCCAGCGCCATGGAGTGCTTGAACGGAATAACTCCTTTGGCCATGAAGGTGTTGGCTACCGGAATCCGCATTTTCTCGGCAAAGTCGGCCAGCTGCTGCCATGCACGGCTGCGAATAACGCCGTTACCGGCCAGGATAATCGGATTTTTTGCCCGCGAGATAAGATCCGCGGCCCGATCCACCTTTTCACCCGGCGGTTCGGGCGGATACGGATAGCTGACAGGCAGAGGCTGTTCATCGATCTCCATCTCCGCTATATTTTCCGGAAACTCGATAAAACAGGCGCCGCTCTTCTCGGTCTGCGCCACCTTGAACGCTTTGCGTACGACCTCGGGGATGATATCCGGGCTCAACAAGCGCGATGAGTATTTGGTAATCGCACGGAAAATCTCTTCCAGATCGAGGACCTGGTGAGACTCCTTGTGCAACCGGTGTGTGCTGGCCTGGCCGGCTATGGCCACCAGCGGGGCGTGGTCCATATTCGCATCCGCCACGCCGGTGAACAGGTTGGTCGCGCCCGGCCCCAGTGTGCCCAGGCAGACGCCGGCCTTGCCGGTGAGCCGCCCGTAAACATCGGCCATGAATGCCGCACCCTGCTCATGACGCGTGGTAACGAAGTTGATATCCGAGTCCAGCAGCGCGTCCATAACATCCAGATTCTCTTCCCCGGGAATGCCGAAAACATATTCAACTTCCTCATGTTCGAGACAGCGTACGAACAGTTCCGCGGCTTTCATTGACTCTTTACTCCTGCTGTATAATTTCGGGCGCTCAGGTCTGAGGGGCTTATCCTCTTGTCTGGTTGACCCCGGCAACTCCCGAACGATCGAATCAGGTGGTTATCGCTTCCTCCCGCTTATGACTCTCCGGGATAACTTATGATTTGCAGTCCATAGTTGCGCTGTAAAACACTGGAACAGAATTATTCAGTTCTCTTCATTCAGTAATTGCTTTACTACACCCAGCATCGCATCATGGCCGCCCGACATGGGCCCGTCGGTTCTGTACTTACCATCGATGATCAGTGTCGGGACACCCTCTGCCCCGTATCGCCTGGTCAGCTCAATCGCCCGACGAACTTTACTGTCGACCGCGAACGAGTTGAGTGTTTTATTGAACCTTTCTGTGTCGACACCAAACTCGGCAAAAAAGGCTTCCGCTTCGTCACTGGTATGAATATGCTGGCCTTTTTTATGGATCCGTTCAAACAGCGGCTCGTGGATTTTATCAAGCACACCCAGAAGCTCGGCGGTATAGAACAACTTGGCATGGAAAGCCCATTTGGGATTCGGCTTACCGGTCTGTGGATGCATAAATACGGCCGGCACCCGTTCGAAGCCGACATTTTCCGGCTTGTTCTCGACCCAGCCGTTGATTTTCGGTTCGAAATCATAACAGTGCGGGCAGCCATACCAGAACAGCTCCACGACCTCCCGGGGCTTGTCCGTCAATTTCCCCACCTTCGGCGAGATGCTCCGGTATTCGATCCCCTCGGCATACTCCGCTGTCGCCGGAGCTGCACTCAGCAAGGCCAGGGCCAAAATCGGTGCCCCTATACGCAAAATCGTTTTCATTAATCACTCCTCTACTGCCGCTAATTCTCAGACTATTTAAACTCACTGCGCGAAGCAAGTGAAGCCCCGCGATTCCCCTCACAATTCGCATCCGGTAAGCTATGCCCTGCACAATGAGGAGATTGCCATGCCAACAAAAAAACCTGCCAAACAGATCGACATTGCCGACTTCCTGAACCAGCAACACCTGTGTGAATCACTTACCCTGAATGAAGTCAAAACCCTGATGGAGTTCACCGAGCCGGTTTTCTTCAAAAAAAACGAGGTCATCGCGGATATAGGCGAAGTCGGCGAGGCCCTGTTCTTTATTATAAAGGGTGAAGTGGCCCTGTTTTTTGAAGATCACAACAAGGATGTGGAAATCGGCCGCCTCAAGGAAGGCGAGGTGATGGGCGAGATGTCCTTTTTTGACCGCCAGGCCCGCTCCGCCCGGATCCGCGCCAGCGCCGGCGACACCCGCCTGCTCAAGCTGACCCGCACCATGTACAACCGCCTGCGCGTCGAACACCCGTTCATCGCCGTCAACCTGCTGGAACACGCCATTATCAGCCTGGACCACCTGTTCCGCCGGCTGAGCCTGGATATCGCCAGCTTCAACCAGTACATGTACGGCAACGGCCCCATCCGCTAGCGCTCCGTTCAGCATGGGCAAATCAACGCAGAGTTCGCAGAGGCGCGGAGGCGCAGAGTTTTGTAATCGGGTTCGCAAATCTTGCGACCGTCGTCGATTTCGTCACCATAACGGGGCTTTGCGTTGTCACTCAGCCCCGGCAAACCCGGCTGAATTCCTTCTCCGTGCAGCGGCTGCAACCAGGCTGCTACCAATACAAATCATCCTCTGCGACTCTGCGCCTCCGCGCCCTCTGCGTTAACTTCCAGAGAACGCGAAGATGTTACAACTCGCCGTAGGAGTGCAGGCCGGAGAGGAACATGTTCACGCCGAGGAAGGCGAAGGTGGTGACGAACAGGCCGATGATGGCCCACCAGGCCAGCGGCCGGCCGCGCCAGCCCTTGGTCAGGCGCAGATGCAGCCAGGCGGCGTAGTTGAGCCAGACGATCAGGGCCCAGGTCTCCTTCGGGTCCCA
>JBKGZJ010000092.1:0-9035 GCA_046545635.1 Thiohalophilus sp.
CTCAGCACTCAGCACTCAGCACTAATCCCCGCTGATCCGCATTGACAGATCCACGGCCTTGACGTCCTTGGTCAGGGCGCCGATGGAGATGAAGTCAACACCGGTCCGGGCAACATCGCGAATATTTTCCAGCGTAATCCCGCCGGAGGCTTCCAGTATGGCGCGGCCGCTGTTCAGGCTGACAGCCTGCTCCAGTGTCTTGAGGGACATGTTATCGAGCAGGACCCGCTCGACGCCAGCTTCCAGCGCCTGTTCCAGTTGTTCCAGGGTTTCAACTTCTACCTCGACTTCGAGTTGCGGTGATGATCGACGCGCGGTGTTGACGGCTTTGAGCATTGAGCCGGCGGCAATGATATGATTCTCCTTGATCAATACCATGTCATAGAGGCCGATACGATGGTTGCTGCCGCCACCGCAACTGACCGCGTATTTTTGTGCCAGACGCAGGCCGGGCAGGGTTTTTCGCGTGTCGAGGATACGCGCACCGGTATCGGCTATCTGCTCGACATAGTGACGCACAGATGTGGCGGTGCCGGAGAGTGCTTGCAAAAAGTTGAGCGCGGTGCGTTCGCCGGTCAACAGCGACCGAACCGGGCCATGCAACTCACAAAGCAATTGTTCGGGTTCGACACGCTCGCCGTCGTCGACCTGCCAACGGATGTTGATGGCCGGATCAAGTTGCCGGAATACCTCATCAAACCAGGCCTGACCGGCGATTATCGCGGACTGACGACAAATGACCTGCGCATCAACCTGATCGGCTTCCGGTAACAGGGCAGCGGTGACATCACCGCTGCCGATATCTTCGTCCAGAGCAAGTTCGACCTGTTGTTGAATTTTCTCGGGGAGAACGGTAAACGGCATAGTCTATTTTTTCCTGGCTTCGGCAAAACCGATAATGACATCACGCAGCTCATTATTGAGTCGGTCATTCAGACTCTGGAGTGCCCGTTGACGTGCAAGCAGGGGCTGACTGGCGGCCTGCTTGATCTCCCAGCGATGACTGCCCTGCACGGACTTGTTGGACAGGGAGCGCAGAACAATGGTCAGGTTTCCGTGTACCCAGTGCCATTGTTGATCAGGGAAGGGGGTCAAATCCAGACTGGCATCGAGCCGGTAATTGGCATCGTCATCAACCTGCAGGAAACCCGCTTCGGCCAGAGCGCCATTGATAATGGTCGGTAATTGCCCGCTCGCATCCTGATCGATATGAGTGCGGATGCGGACTCGCTGGGCCAGATTATTACGATCGGTCAGCAGTTTTTCGAGCCGGTAACGGCTCGGTACGCCCGTGCCGGCGGGGTCGATCACCTGTAACTGTCGTTGCAGGGCGCGTCGCTGCAGCTGGGTCTCGACGGCGCGATTGGCCCGCGCGAGCTGGCGCAACAGTTCACTTTGTTGCCGGGCCTCCTCGATTACCTTGCCGGTCAGGTCATCCAGCTGGCGGATCGAGTCGCGCAGTTGTTGCCCGGCCTTGAGGCGATCGAGTACGGCCAGGGCATGATGGCGCCCGCTGTCGGGATCCTGCCAGATCTCGGCGATTTCGATATGTGACAGGGTCTGATCGGTGCGGGTGGCGATCTGCCGGGAGATGGCGGTTTCCAGGCTGGATTGGGTCTGCTCGCCGCTGCCGGTAGTCCGGCTGTATTCGGTAATGTCCCGGCTCTGTTCGCTGATGCTGACTTCGAATATCTTGGCCAGATCGGCGCGGGCTCGATCCCGGGCCACGGCGGCATGCTCGGCTTCACCGCGTCCGATCAGGTAGTGTTCGGTCGGGTAGGTTTTACTGTTGCCGCCGATCCAGTCCGGGCGGCCGTCGTCCCGGCCGGGACCGGCGCAGCCGGTTAATATCGTGATCAGGACCGTCATGACAAGCGGAGAAAAAAAGCTGGCGGAATTGTTCATACTAGCGCCTCGTTGTTGGATAAGCCGGGAACCATAAACAGGACAGATAGCGTTTGCTGCCGCGCGTCAGCTTGACCCGATCGAGCGATCGGGTTGCGGTAACCTGGCCGGATTGCCCGATCAGCTCCAGAGTTACATTATAGTCGCCCGGCGGCAGCGTGACACGCGCCATCTGGATCTCGGCCGGCAACATCAGCCAGCTGCGGGTATCGGCCTGCTCCGAGACAACGCCGGCGATATTCATCAACAGGCCGGCAAGCCCGTCGTTTTCACCGGCCTGGCGGGACATTTTATACTTGATCGCAGCCCGGGCCAGGGCGCGTGCCGTGATGACCGGCATGCGCTGTTCCAGCGTACGCAGGGCGATGCCGCTGATATTTTCCATACGCTCGGTGTTGACGCGTCGTTGATCGATCACAACGCGGGCATGGCTGAGCTGACTGTTGCGCGGCTCATAAACCGGTACGGCAAAATGGACCAGATAGCCGGAAGCGGGATCCACCTGGGCGAGGTGCCGGGAACGTTTGATAGGTGCCAGATCCTTGTGAAACAGCACAATCAACTCAGCTTCATTCCCTTCGATTTGACGGGGTCCGGTTTCAAAGCGGGCGTGATAATCGTTGTACTCTTCCGTCAATCCCAGTTTGCGACTCAGGCGCAACAGATCCTGCTTCAGCAGTGCAGGTACGTCGATATCATAAACTTTCCGGTGTTCCAGGTAGGCGTGATAGGCCTTGCGATAGGCGATCATGGCATTGTCGCTTTCACCCAACTGCTCATAGATCAGGCCGGTCAAGTAACGCACAAAGGGATCGATGCTCAATATCGAGTCGGGATTATTGTCCTGTAACTGGCGCAGGCGCAGATCAATCTGCAGTGCCTCCACGCGGGCTTCATCCACCTTTTCCTGCAGCAGATAATTGAGTGCGGCATAGACATGCAGCATCAGCTGTTCGAGTGCCGATCCGGTGTAGGTGCGGGTGCCATCGTTGATAAAAAACGCGGCGCTCTCCTCGGAGATACTGGCAGCCTGGTATTGCTCGATGAGTTTTTTGGCCTGTTCGAATTCGACGTTACTCGCCGCATAATCGTCGAGCATATGCAGCAGCATCGCCTTGTTCAGATGATAAAGCAGCCGGTTGCGCTCGGGGTGGTGCTGCTTCTCCAGTGCTTCGAGAGCGGCAGCCGGATCCCGGCTGGCAAGGGGCTGGATCTTCTGTTCAAAGCTCTGGCTGTAAGTGGCGCAGCCGCTTTGCTGCAGAAGCAGAACACCGGCCAACAGCCAGCCGGCATAGCGAACAGGGCGCTGTGGCAGGCGCAGACGCATGAAACAAGTCCGGCCGCGCCAGCTAGTAACGCAGCTTGCTATTGACGACCTCTTTTTTGATCTTCTTCTGGCCGACCCAGGCCTTGCGGTTATCGGTGAGGCTGATCAGGGTCAGGTCCACCTGGTAATAACGCACCTGGGTGCGGCCTTCCATATCGATAATAGTATTGATTTGCCCGCTGAGCATGAAATCGGCCCCGTATTCCTGGCCCATGGCCTTGCGGGTTTCGGCACTGGCGTGGACATCCTGATCCAGACGTTCGTCGCGGATGTCCTGGCGTTCATCACGCGAGGCCACAAAGGTGACGCGCCCGGAGTTGGTCAGTTCGCGCTGGATGTCATTGACGAAGGTATTGGTGTTGATGTGTTCATGGCTCAGGTTGCGCACGGTACCGACAATCACGGCCGGCTGTTTGCCCGTGCGGCGCCTGAAGTCATCCACCCAGGGACGCGAGAGCATGTCGCTGATCATCTCTTCCGAGACCAGGCGCGAATCGGTGTCGTTCCAGGCGCCGCTGAGATCGCGTACCTCTTCAGGCTCCAGCCGCTCGACCTGGGTGCCGCAGGCAGCAAGTCCGATCAGCAAGACAACGCTGCCGAGTAAAAAGGAAAGAGTTCGGATAGTACGATACGGCATGCTCAGTTCTCCTGCGCCAGATTATCGAAAATGTTGCCGCCCTGATCACTGATATAACGTTTCAGATCGGCGTTCATGTCATCGACCCGGTCCAGCGTCTCGGCCATTTGCGCCATATCCAGTTCCGCGATGGACCAGATATTCCCGGTCTGCTCGTTTTCCCAATGACCGATGATCCTGACACCGGTCAGGTTCACCCTGGTCAGATTATTAATCTGCTGCGAGACGTTTTGCTGGTTGATCGAACGGCCGGCACTGGCAGCGTGGGTACTGTAATCGTTGCTGACCACATCCATGTACGAACTGAGAATCCGGGCCACTTCCGCACGGGCGCGATTATCGGCGGTGGAGATTTGCAGCGATTTGTCGTCCATCGGCGGGGCATGGCCGACACCATGGAACAGTCGCCCGTCCCCGTCGTTCAGATACTGGGTGCCTTCGTTGACCCATTCGGGCGCGCCGCGGATACCCAGATCGCTTTCCACCCGGGTCTTGCCGCTGCAGGCTGCCAGCCCGACGACGAGGCTGATGAGCAATCCCTGTTTCAGGAGCTGCAATTTGTTCATAGGTCGATCTCCTTGTCGATAGCCGCCACAGCAGGGCGAATTCATTCCTTTTATTCTAGCGCGTTCAGCCCGGCATGCGATGGAAATAATCATCGGACAGCTTTTTCGCCAGTCCGGCCAGCAGGATCAGGCTGATCAGATTGGGGGCCGCCATCAGGATATTGGCGATGTCGGCGAAATTCCACACCAGCTGCAGCGGCACATAGGCACCGACCACCACCAGCACGGTGAATATCACCCGATAGGGCATCACCGCTCGCTCGCCGAACAGGAACTCGGCACTGCGATCGCCGTAATAGGACCAGGCGATCATGGTCGAGTAGGCGAAAAAGACCAGACCGATGCCGACGATCCAGCTGCCGACGCGACCCAGCCCCTGTTCGAAGGCGTAGGCCGACAGGGCCGCGCCTTCCAGCCCGTCGGGCCGGGCCTCGCCCCAGGCGCCCATGATCACGATCACCAGCGCGGTCATGGTGCAGATGACGATGGTGTCGATAAACGGGCCCATCATGGCCACCAGTCCCTCGCGGGCCGGCTCACTGGTGCGCGCCGCGGCGTGGGCCATGGGCGCCGAGCCCAGCCCTGCCTCGTTGGAAAATATCCCGCGGGCCACGCCATACTGGATAGCGGCACCGATGGCGCCGCCGCCGGCGGCCCAGGGATTCAGCGCCAGATTGAAGATGGTCACAAAGGCGGCCGGAATCTGTTCGATGTGTAAAAACAGCACCAGCAGCGCCGCGCCGCAATAGAACACCGCCATGAAGGGAACGATACGCGAGGTCACCCTGGCGATACGCCTGATACCGCCGATGATCACCAGCCCGACCAGAATGGCGATCACCACCCCGATCCCCAGCCGGTAGTCGATGGCCCCGGGAAACACATAGGCCAGCCCGTCGACCACCGAATTGGCCTGCACCATGTTGCCGATGCCGAACGAGGCGATCAGGGTAAAGGTGGCGAACAATACCGCCAGGGTCTTGAAATTGAGTCCGTACAGCAGGGTGTACATCGGCCCGCCGGAGACCGAGCCGTCGGGGTGGAAACGGCGGAACTTCAGGGCCAGCGAGCAGGAGGCAAACTTGGTCGCCATGCCGACCAGCGCGGTGATCCACATCCAGAACACCGCGCCGGGCCCCCCGAAGGCGATGGCCGTGGCCACCCCGGCGATGTTACCGGTGCCGACCGTGGCTGACAGCGCGGTGGACAGCGCCTGAAAGTGAGTGACTTCACCGGGATCCACCGGCTTGTCGTATTTGCCACGAATGATTTGCCAGGAATGTTTGAAGCCGCGGATTTGCACAAACCGCAGACGGATCGTGAGATACAGGCCGGTGCCGACCAGCAGAACGATCGAGGGAATACCCCAGGCATAATCCGAGATCGTTCCGGTCCATTCGGTCAAGTCGGCCAACAGGTTGTCCATGCTGTTCTCCCGTGATGGTTATTTTTGTATTCAGGGCAGGGCGGGTGCCGCTGGTGATATTAACAGTCTGCGGTGGATGGTGTAATGTAAAGTACACAAAATTCAGGCTTGTCATAACCGCACAAGCGGGCTTACCACAGGAATGTTGCCGGGTGATGGAATAACCGATGCGGATCGATCTTCAGACCGGGCTGCTACAGGGCGCACGTCAGTGCCCTTCGCCCAATTACAACGCGCGCCCTGATCCGGCGGAGATTTCCCTGCTGGTGATTCACGGCATCAGTCTGCCGCCGGAACAGTTCGGCGGGGCTGACATTGACCTTTTTTTCACCAATTGCCTGGATCCCGACCGGCATCCCTATTTTCGGGAGATTTGTGGTCTGCGGGTCTCTGCCCATTTGCTGATACGCCGTGACGGTGAGGTGGTGCAGTACGTGCCGTTTGGCGAGCGGGCCTGGCACGCCGGTGAATCGGAATTCGAGGGGCGGACCAACTGCAACGATTTTTCCATCGGCATCGAGCTCGAAGGCAGTGATCAGCTGCCTTACGAGCCGATTCAGTATCAACGTCTGCAAGCGATCATCCGCCTGTTGCAACAGGCCTATCCGGCCATCACCCGTGAGCGGATTGTGGGCCATTGCCATATTGCACCGGGGCGCAAGACCGATCCGGGGCCGGTTTTTGACTGGGACCGGTTGCTGGCCGGGCTCTAACCATGCCCGGAAGTGGAGAACAAGGCTTGATATTTACACCTTTTATATAGACACTTGGCATCATGAATCTGATAAGTATATTGCTGGCATTGGCTGTGGAGCTCTTCTACAAGCCGGTGTCCGATCTGCGCCGTTTCGACTGGTTCGATCGTTACCACGAAACTCTCTATCAGAAACTCGACGGCCAGCCGCTGCGCGACGGGCCGGTGGGGGTCATCCTGTTGATCGGGCTGGTGGCGCTGGCGGTCTGGATTGTGCTGGCCGCGCTGGGTGCCCTGACCGGGTTGCTGGCCTTTTTATTCGGGCTGGTGGTATTGATTTTCACACTCGGTCCACGCGATCTGGAAGAGGATGTTCAGCCGGTACTGGATGCCCTGGAGCGCGGCGATTCCGAAGCGGCAGCGCTGGGCGCCCGGCAGCTCGGCGACGAGACGGAAATCACCGCCGAATCACCCGCTGATTTGGTACAGCAGGTGCGTGATCGGATCCTGGTGGAAGCCAACACCCGCCTGTTCGGCGTACTGTTCTGGTTTTTGATTCTCGGCCCGATCGGCGCGGTGCTGTTTCGACTGAGCTGCCAGGTGCGCCAGCAAGCCCCGGTCACCGACGAATATCGTGCTGCCGCCCGCGATCTGTACCGGATACTCGCCTGGATCCCCGCCCGGCTCACCGTCGTCTGTTACGCCCTGGCGGGTAATTTTGTCGACACCCTCAGCCGCTGGCGGAGCCCCAGAGACCTCTGGGAAGAGGACAGCGACACCTTCTTGATCGTCAGCGGTAACGGGGCAATACAGGGTGAATACACCGAGCCCGACGCTGAAGCCGCGATCAATATTGCCCCGGCTCAACATGCCCTGGCGCTGGTCAAGCGGTCGCTGGTGGTCTGGGTGGCACTGCTCGCGCTGCTGACCCTGATGGGTCTGACTTTCTGATTTTCCTTCCAACTCATGCAGCAATTGATCCTCGGCGGCATCCGTTCCGGTAAGAGTCGCTATGCCCAGCAACTGGCGCAGGACAGCGGCAAACAGGTCATTCTGATCGCAACGGCCACCGCCGGCGATGAAGAGATGGCCGAGCGCATTCGTCGTCATCAACAGGAGCGCCCCGCCCACTGGCAGGTTATTGAAGAGCCGCTGGCGCTGGGCGATGCCTTGCACAACTGTGATGCTCCCGAAGCGATTATCCTGGTTGATTGCCTGACCCTGTGGTTGACCAACCTGTTGCTTGACAGCGATCCGCAACGGCTGGAACAGGAACAGAACAAACTGCTGGCCTGCCTGCCTTGCTTGCAGGCCGATCTTTTGTTTGTCAGCAACGAAGTGGGGCAGGGCATTATTCCCGCCGATCCGCTCTCGCGTCGTTTCGCCGACGCAACCGGCCGTCTGCATCAGGATCTCGCCCGGGTCTGTGATCGGGTGACATTGATCACCGCCGGACTGCCGCAAACCCTCAAAGGATAAGTCATGAGCGCACCCTGGTGGCAACAGCCCGCGCAGGCGATCGACGAGAACGCCCGGCTCGCCGCGCAACAACGCCAGAGCCAGTTGACCAAGCCGCCGGGATCACTCGGTCGGCTGGAGTCACTGGTCATTCAACTCGCCGGCCTGCAGGCGAACGTCAGGCCGGTGATCGAACAATGCTGGGTGGCGGTCTTTGCCGCCGATCACGGCATCGCCCATCAGGGCGTATCCGCCTTTCCACAGATCGTCACCACCGAGATGGTGCGCAATTTCGCCCGTGGCGGTGCCGCGATCAGCGTCCTGGCGGCTCAGCAGAACGCCCGCCTGGAAGTGGTCAATGTCGGCACCGCCCACGATCCCGGTAAACTGCCGGGCGTGGTCGATCAGCGCATTGGCGAAGGCACCGCCGATTTCAGCCGGCAAGCGGCCATGACGGTCGAACAGGGGCAGGCGGCGCTGGCGGCGGGGCGCGATTCGGTCCGGCGCGCGCTGGAAGCGGGAAGTCAGTTATATATTGGTGGCGAGATGGGCATCGCCAATACCACCTCGGCCGCCGCACTGGGATGCGTGTTGTTACAACAAGCGGCCGGGGCACTGGTCGGACCGGGCACCGGGCTGGATGACAGCGGCGTCCGGCACAAGGCGGCAGTGATCGATGCGGCCATCGCCCGGCACAATCTTGATCCCACTGATGTGCAACAGGTGCTGAATTGTTTCGGCGGCTTTGAGATTGCGGCCCTGGGCGGCGCATTCATGCATGCCGCCCAGCGTGGCCTGCCGGTACTGGTGGACGGGTTTATCTGCAGCGTGGCGGCGCTGATCGCCGAACGCCTGTTGCCCGGCAGCAAGCAATGGTTTATCTACAGTCATCGCTCCGCCGAACCGGGGCACCGGGCCATCCTGAATGCGCTGGGAGCCGAGCCGCTGCTCGATCTCGGCATGCGCCTGGGCGAGGGCAGCGGGGCGGCCGTGGCGTTATCCCTGTTGCGCCATGCCTGTGC
>JBKGZJ010000093.1:0-8919 GCA_046545635.1 Thiohalophilus sp.
GTTACTGACTATTTGCGGAATCAACCAGGCGGTATCCAATCTGCGCACCTGGGGTGAGGTGGTTTATCGGGGCAATCAATTGGGCAAGGCGGAATATCCGGTTCTTGTATCCCAGAACATGCGCCTGATTACCTCGACGGTGCAGGAAAATATTCTGAACGAGCTGCCTGAAAAACACGATCTGTCAAAAGCCCAAAAACAGAATCTCGCCGTCCGTCTGCTGAAACAGTCCGGCCTGGATGAATTGACCGATTGTCTCGATCAGCAGGTCGTGCAGTTGCCCATTCCCATCCAGAGACAACTGGCGATTGCCCGCGAGGCGGCGGCCCGGCCCGGCCTGCTTTGTGTGGATGAACCGACCGCCGAGTTGTCTCCGCAGGAAGCCGGACGGATTCTGGACTATCTATCCCGACTCGGTGAGACCGGGGCCCTGCTGGTTGTGCTGCATAACCAGACAGAGGCAAAGGCGCTTGCGCGAAACACGGCCCTGCTGGCCGGCGGCTGGATCCAGGAGTGCAATGATACTGAAAAGTTCTTTACAGAACCCGAGAGCAAGGTCACACGTAATTTTATACTGAACGGTACGTGCGCGGTGCCTTCACCAAACGCCAGGCCAGAGGAAGTCGATGCGGAGGCTGATGTTCCGGTACCACCGCCGCTGCCCCAGGCCGCCAGGGAATTTGTCAGTGATTCATTTGGCCCGCGCGGTTTTTTATGGTTGAAACAGGGGTTGCTGGCAGGCACGCCCCGGCCGGGAATCGTGGCGGATGAAGACCATGATCTGCGCGCCCTGCAGCGTGTCGGGATCAAGGTGCTTGTCTCGCTGACCGAGACACGCTTCAGCCCGCAGAAGTTGAAAAACTACGACATCGAGGCCCTGTGGCTGAGCATCGATGACATGAAGGCACCGGAATATAACGACGCGTATGAGATGTGTCAGCAGGTCAGAAAAAGAATGACCGAAGGCAAACCGGTCGCGTATCACTGCAAGGCGGGCCTGGGCCGAACAGGCACACTGCTTGCCGCGCAATTGATTATGGAAGGCAGTACTGCATTGGAGGCGCTCGAATCTGTTCGAAAAATTGAACCCCGCTGGGTGCAATCGGAAGAACAGGTTAAATTTATCGAAGGTTTTGCTGACTATGTCAACAATGACATACAAGCGGCAGCCTGCGATCCTCAACACTAAAATATAATGTAGTAGAGCTTAGGAGAAGAAATATGTCGTTAGATCAGGCAATTGCAAAATCGGTTGGTGAAATTCCGGAATGTCTTGCCGGTGGGTATGTAGACCTGACTACAGGTATGCTGCTGGGAATCAAGACCGTCGACTCGCATCCGCAGGAAGTTATGGATATCCTTGCGGCGGCAACCGCGGACCTCTTTCAGGGACCGAATGTTGCGACGATCGAAAGCCTGTTTAAAAAGGCGCGCGGTCTGGCCGATGACGGCCACCATTACTTCCAGGAAATTGTCATTATGAGTGATAATCTGGTGCATATTTTCCTGCGCATGAAAAGTAATGAAGAGCACGTGGTGACCTTTGTTTGCCGCAAGAGTGTCAACCTGGGCATGGCTTTGACCAAGTCACGCCAGGCTATGACCGGACTGGATGGCGCCGTGTGATGTTCCAGCCCGGCCCGGATCCGGGTCGGGCCAATTTTTCTATGGTGTGTAATGTACAACTATTTTCACAATCGCAAAGGCGTACTGGCTCCGGACAAGGAGTTATGGAATGCACTGAATGAAGAAACCGGTTTAAGTGAAATTCTGACCAACTTTTATACCAAGGTATATGCCGATCCGAAATTATCGGGTTTTTTTGAGGGTGTCACCCCGGCGCGTGCAGTTGAGAAGCAGTTCTCATTCCTGAGATCAATTTTTACGGGTGAAAAATGTTATTTTGGCGATCATCCGAAAACCGCGCATCACTGGATGGTGATATCGGATGAATTGTTTGATTATCGTGAAAACCTGATGGAACAATGCCTGCGAGAATACGGATTAAGTGAAGATCTGATTTTACGCTGGCGAAAAGTTGAAGAGGTTTTTCGAGGCGCTATTGTCAAATCAAAACCCTTCGCGTTGAGCTACGGGGGTGTCAAGCGTCCCGTTGAAGGTTATTTTAAAGAAAAGATTGATGTCGGAACGTTGTGCGACAATTGCTCCGGCGAGATTGGCTCCGGAAGTGAGGTGATCTGTCATGCCCGCACCGGCAAGCTGTACTGTGTCAGCTGCAGCCCATCAGACTGTCAGTTATAAAATGTTAGATTTTATTCGTATTGATTATTGTTGATGTTATCGGCCATTCATGTGTGGATGAAGCAAAATCTCACGGAGAATTTGATTGTATGACAGAACAGAAACAGAACGTATACGAAGCGATAGGAGAGAAAATCCGCCCGATCCTGAAAAGGTTGAATAATATCTCGGCCGATATTGAAGCGTCATCGGTTATGTCGCGTGACGGGATCAACCTTGCCTCTGTAATGCGTAATAATGTCGATCAGGATCGTCTGGGGGCGATGTGTGCATCGCTGCTTTCCCTGGGCGGTAAAACAGCCTCTGAACTGGAGCGAGGCAAGCTCAAACAGGTTTTGATCGAAGGGGATAACGGTTGCGTTCTTATCGTTCAAATCGGTGACCGCGCCGTACTGGCCGTGGTTTCCAAGCCGACATCGAGACTTGGTATGGTTTTCAATGAAGCCCGCAAGATTGCCCGCGAGATCGAGGACGCAAAAGTACTGTAACTTGCCGGGCCATGCGCTGTTTATTCAGTCGCGGTTAGTGTAAGCGATCCGGTTCTTGCCGGCGCGCTTGGCGCTGTAGCAGGCGTGGTCGGCCTGTTTGAGCAGGTGTTGAAAGTCCTCAAGCTGTTCGTCGAAGCCGGCGATACCGATGCTGCAACCCTCGTTGCGAATCGTCTGGCCGTTATATGTGATCGTGCAATTGTTGATGCTGGAGCGGACACATTCGGCGATGGCCCCGGCTTTCTCCGGCGTGCAGTTTTCAAGCAGGATGGCGAACTCATCCCCGCCGATCCGCGCCAGAGTATCGTTCTTGCGGATGCAGGGCTCGATGCACTGGGCAATGGCGCGCAGGAAATCGTCGCCCAGAAAGTGGCCGTAGGTGTCATTGATGGGTTTAAAGTTATCCAGATCAATATAGACCAGCACGTGCTGCGGTTCGGGCGTATGATCGCCGCTGATCAACTGATTGACACGGTGTTCCAGAAAACGGCGGTTCCAGATATTGGTCAGAGGATCATGGGTGGCATCCCAGCTGAGCAGTTCCGCGCGATCGATCAGCCGGGTTTCGATGCGTTGCAGGCGACGCAGGGCATGAATCATCAGCAGGGTGGTCAGCAGGGCCAGGATTGCGGCGACGACAATAATGATACGCAGGGAGTTCTCAAAGTCACTATTCGCCGCCTGGCGCGCCTGTTCGGCGTTCTCGCGTACCAGCCGGTTCAGCCTGTCGAAGCCCTGCCACAGCTCATTTTCCAGCGGCATATCTTCATCCATGATGTCGTGCAAAACCTGATCGTCCCCGCCGTCGTAGATACGTTCGACGAGATTCTCCTGCAGGGGCTGGGTTTTGCGGACCAGCGTCAGACAGCGATCCAGCTCGGCCTGTTCATCGGCGGCCAGCGGCAGCTCCCACAGGCGTTCACGCAGAACAATAAACTCCGGCGCCATCCGGTGAAAACGCATGTATTGCTCGTCGATATACCAGGGATCGTCAGACAGATGCATGTTCAGCATGGTCAGGGAGCGATCGCGGATGATGCGTGACATCTGGGTGATGATGTCGAGCTTGCGGTTGTGGTTTTCATTGATCGACGAAAGGCTGGTATTGAGCCGATCAAAATAAAACAGGTTGACGATCACCAGTATGAGGATGAACAGCAGAACGACCGCGGCATTGACGACGATGATCTGTTTGGATTCCAGCTTTTTGCGCATGCGCAGTACTTGATGAAAATGTTTGGGTTATTATCGGGGCAACCGTTTAGTATAGTCTCTTTCAGGGTCGGATGTGGGCATTATTTCAGCGGCGTGCGCTCGCGCTGACGGTCAGTACCGGTTACCAGGAGAGGGAAGAAGGGCGGGGCCGGGGGATGGCAGGAACAGCAGCCTCAGGCCTAGCAGCGCGCCGTAGGCGGCGCCATAAATGAGCAGCAGGACTCCCAGGCTCTGTTGATCGCCGATGCCGTAACTGACGCAGTAGCGCTCGGGGGCCTGCAGATAGAGCCAGCCCAGGCGCAACAGGGTGGCGATCAGTTCCAGGTGCAGCACCCCGCGCAGGATGATCGGCAGCTGCGGCCAGCTCAATCGCAGTGCCGCGCCGCCCAGCGGCAGGCTGATCCATTTGGCCAGCTCGATCAGCGGCTGGTGCAGGGCGGCGTCCAGCAGCCGGGGCAGCATCCACAAACCGACAGTGAACAGCCCCAGCAGCAGCAACGCGACGCGGTAGCGACGCAGTATCCCGCCGCTCTCATCCCTGTCCCGCCGGGGCCACACCGCCAGTGCGCCGAGCAAGGCCAGCAGCGGGATCTGAACTCCCATGTGCCAGAGCATGCTCACCTCGAGCCAGGGGCGCGTGAACAGCAGCGTCAGCAGCAATCCGAACGCGAGGCGGCCGGAACTAATGGGCCGACGCGACATGTTGTTCCAGCAACGGAGTAATCTGCGCGAGCACATGTTCGAAATCGGTGTCATCGATGATGCGGATCAGTCGGCCGTCACGGTCGACCAGGTGAATGGCGGCGTTATGCTGGATCCCGCCCCACGGATCGGGAATGCTGACCACGCCGAAGGCCTCCAGCAGCCGCTGCTGATCCGCGTCCGAGCGGCTGCGGGCGGTGATCCACGAGACGTCGTTGGCCGGACGATAGCGTTGTCGGTAATCTCGCAAGCGCGCGGGGGCGTCATAGTCGGGTTCCAGGCTCAGGCTGATCAGTCGGATCCGATCCTGCCAGCCCCGCTGCTCAATGGTCTGCAGCAGTCGGGCATAGACCGTTCCGGAATAGCGGCACAGGGTCTGGCAGCGGCTGTAGAAAAAATTGACCAGTTGCAGCCGGCCGTCGGCAGCCGGCAGTGACATCCGTTTGCCGGTGTGCGTCTGCAGGGTCACGTCGGGCACGGCGACCGGGGTGCGCGCTACTGCAATACGCCGGTAACTCTCCCAGGTAAAGGCCTGAAAGCCGAGCGTCACCTGCCAGGCAATCAGTAAACCGGTTGCGGCCACGCCCAGGGCCGCCAGTGGCGGCAACGCAGCTCTCATGCCTGCATGCGCACCTGTGGCAGACGGCGCAGCAACAGAATGAAAAACGCCGCCAGGCTGAGCAGAACCATCGTGGCAAACAGGGTGGCCAGCTGGGCCTGCCCGACCCAGGCCGGCAGGTGTTCGGCAAAGCGGCGCGGGATGCTGTGCAGCCCGCTATAGAGAAACATGAACACAAAGGCCACGGCGCTGCCGGTGAAGAGCCAGAACCCGCCGCGTTCCAGCAGTGGATGAATGCGCGTGTCGGGCGCGCGGCTCACATGCAGCATGAAACCGAGCACCATCGGCAGCAGGCCCAGCAGCAGATAAAAGTGAAAATGGCCCGGTACCCACTGGGTATTGTGCATCACCTTGTTGACCGTCATGGTGCCGTCGACGATGGCGGGGATCACCCCGACCGACCAGCCGAAGACTGCCAGCACCAGGAACCGGGCCGGTGCCTCCCAGTTCACATTGGCGCGGTAGATCTGCACCAGTGTGCCCCAGGCGGTGACCAGCAGCACCGGGATGCCGCTGAGATAGGAGATAATCTGGCCCATGATCAGCATCCAGGCCGGCATCACCATGTCCATTAGCAGATGATGCGGATAGACGATCATCACCATGATGGTGCTGGCGGCCCAGGCGGCGAGAAACGGGCGGGTCACTTTCCAGGGGCGGCCGGTGTAATGGGGCAGCAACTCGTATACGGCGATCACGGCCATATAAATAGTGGCGTTGATGAACACGTGGCCGAAGAAATAGATCAGGTTCTTGGCCCACAGCGGATCGACCGTGACCTGCGGCAGATAGAGATTGATCAGACTCATTACCAGGATGACCGCGCCGGCCAGGGTGCCGAGGATGTTGATGATCAGCACCATGGTGCTGGCGACCACGGCCGGAGGATGCTCGGGATCGACCTTGCCGGAAAACAGCTGATCCAGTCCGAGCGCGCGGGCCAGGTTGCCGTAGCGGGCGATCAGGGCGCGCCCGGCATCCAGATAGAAGAGCAAAAAGCCGACGCCGATGAGCAGCAGGCCGCCGATGAAGGCGGCCGCGGCATGGTTGCTCCACAGTCCCATGGAGCTGGCCGGCAGCGGATAGAGAAAGGTCCAGCCGCCGCCGAACTCGCCCGGCAGAATCGCCGCGAGGATCATGACCACGCCGATCAGAAACAGCACGATATTGGCGAGGAAGATGCCGGGGGTGAGCGCCACATGCCGGCGCAGGAAATACCACATGATCGACGCACCGGCGAGGCCGGCGATACCCACCATGCCGGCACCGTGCAGAGTCATGATTTGATAGAACAGTGCCGGGGAGAGCTCGATGAGTGTCCCCTGGGCGGCGCGCATGACCACGCCGGCCAGCAGCATCAATAAAAAGACCGCCAGGGTGACGCCCATATAGAGTTGCAGGTACAAACGTTCCTTGGACTGGGTGGCAGTCGCAGAGACAGAAGAAGTCATCGATATTACCTCGTACTGGTGATTATTGTTGTTGCTCCGGAGGGGAGACAGTGAAGCTGGCGGTCATGGCGTGATGGGCCACGCCACAATATTCGAGACACAGGATCCGGTATTCACCGGGTTTCTCGAAAGTGTGTTGCAGGCGGTTGGTGTAGCCGGGCATCGCCTGGATCTGGCGAACCAGCTGCATATCCGGGTCATAGAGCGCGAAACCGTGATTGACGTCTTTACTGTTGACCCGAAACTCGATGCGTTCGCCAACCCGGGCCCGATCGTCACTCAGGGTCCAGTGCCACTGGCGGGCGCTGGCCTCCACCACCCGATCCACTTCGGCGCCGGCCTGCAGCTGGTGAGGCCAGGGCAACAGCGTGGTGACGGTGATGATAACGCCGGCGGCCAGGGCCAGGGCGAACAGTTTGCTGCGCGGGCGATAGGCGCGGCGCGCCACCTCGGCAGCATTACCGCTGTCACGGGAGCGGCGCAAGACGGCGATAAAGATCGCACTGAGCAACAGAATCAGAACAAGCGAGGTATACCAGGCAATCGACTGCATCGGGGACTCCGGATCGGGTTTTTAATGTAGTATTTAATATACTACATTAAAATGTCGCACCGATGCTGTCAACCATCCGCCCGGACGGGGCCTGTGGCTGGTCAAAAGATAAACAATCCGGCCGGGTGGGCATGACGCATGCGTGTTCTGAATCGGCATTTAGATTTTTCAATGCAATGATTCGAACCGGGTGTAGGATTTAGCGCCAGCTGAAATTTCAACTAGACTTGAACTATGAAGCGTTGGTTTATTTCTGAGTAAAAGATTCAGACAAGCTTTCCTGAATGATGTACACGCAAGGAGAAATGTGAATGAACGACATGACCAGTAAAGAAAAACGGGAAAATTTTCTCGGCATTCATGATGACGAGGCCGTGGAGAATTTTCGGGCCTGGAACGAGAGCAAGGCCGAAGAGACTGCCAAAGAACTCGGCATTAGCCTGACCGATGATCACTGGAAGGTGATCAAATTCATGCGTGTGCACTACGAAAACAATGGTCAGTTGCAGCATGCCCGGGAGTTAACCGAGGCGCTTAACGAGCGCTTTGAGGAAGAAGGCGGTTCGCGCTGGTTGTACCGTCTGTTTCCCAACGGTCCGGTCAACCAGGGAACCCGCATTGCCGGCGTGCCGGCACCGGCGGACGTGGCGGATCCCCACTTTGGTTCGGTGCAGTAACAGGGTGGTGCGCACCTGAAGCGGGTCAATGAACCGCCCCCTGTTTCATCGGCAACGGGGGGTTTGTGTTTGTGGGCGCCGTGCTGGCGGGTATTTTCTACGCTGCTTGCGCCGACGGTTGATGCTCGCAGCCTGTGGCGAGCAACTTGCCCGGCCAATCGGCTGGCTTAGCAGAATAACAACACCGGTTTTCTCCATTTCGGGAGACAGCTATGAGTACACCGTCATCCGATGAACCCGGCAATCCTGAGGAACTGCCGTTCGTCGCTCCCTGCCGGCGGCTGGCCCCCGGTGCGCCGTTACGCTGGCTGAGTCTGGGCTGGCAGGATCTGATGGGTGCACCGCTGCCCAGCCTCAGTTACGGCAGCATAGTGTTACTGGTCAGTTATCTCATCAGCCTGATGGCCTGGTACTACGGCAGTGTCTATCTGCTGCTGGCGATGTTATCGGGATTTATTTTCATCGGTCCGGTGATGGCGGTAGGGCTCTACTCCATCAGCCGACAGCTGCAGGCCGGGCGTCAGCCGGTGCTGGGGTATTGTTTGCGCGAGGGTCGCCGGCACCTGGGCAATTTGCTCGTTTTCGCGGTGATCCTGCTGGTGGTGTTTCTGGTCTGGGCGCGGGCCGCTTCCATGGTGCATGTTTTTTTTCCGGTGGATGCCGACCCGCAACTGGCCGATCTTGCGCTGTTTCTCGGTATCGGGACGGCGGTGGGAACCCTTTTCGCCGCGGTTGTATTTTGCGCCAGTGCCCTCTCCCTGCCGATGCTGCTGGATCGGCGCACGGATACGGTGACGGCGGTACTGACCAGTATCAACGCGGTCCTGCGCAACAAGCCGGCGATGCTGCTCTGGGCGGGCTTGATCGTGGCCATTGTGTTACTCAGCTTTGCCACCGGCCTGCTGGGACTGGCGCTGGGTATGCCGGTGATCGGCCATGCCACCTGGCACGC
>JBKGZJ010000094.1:0-8548 GCA_046545635.1 Thiohalophilus sp.
CGCCATCAGCACCAGCAACACCGCGGCAATATCAAGGAGATCCATATGCGACCACAAATTCGTATGATGGATAAGGATATTAAGGGTTTACAAAGGGTTTGCAAAGCCGGGACGGCAGGATTTAGGCCCGTTAATTATCGGATTAACTGGACAATAACGCAGAGTTCGCAGAGGCGTTTATGCCCGTTGTTTGGATGCAAAGACGCAGAGGAGAACAAGGTAAGAACATCCTTATCGCTCGAAAGTAGCATCACAGCGCGGTAAATTCTGTTCTACTATGCGGGGCACCGTACATTTCAGAGCCCATATGCTGATACAACAACCTGGGTTCACACAGGCTACGCCAACGTGACTCACAAACCGACTTACCACGAAGACACGAAGCAACGAAGTAATAACCACTTACTATTTTTTCTTCGTGTCTTCGCGACTTCGTGGTGAAACAGACTCTGACAGCTTGTCAGGCGTAGGTCAGGCTGCGTACTTCGCCAACGAGACCGACACGACCAGTATCTAGCACCTGGTATCTAATCACTGCCCAAAGAGCCACCCATCGCCTGGTGCATGATGATTTTCTTGATCGGGGCAAGGCGATCGGTGAGATTCAGTCCGGTATTGCGCAACCAGCGCAAGGGGCCCCATTGACTGCCGAACAGGCGCTTGAAACTGTCCATGGTGATCAACATGGCGCGGTTATCGGCGCGTCGCCAGCGCTCGTAACGGCGCAGTACCGGCTGACTGCCAATGTCCTGTTGTTTTTGTTGCGCCTCACGGATCACCTGCGCCAGGGATTCGGCATCGGCAAACCCCAGGTTGACGCCCTGCCCGGCCAGCGGATGAATGGTATGCGCCGCATCGCCGACCAGTGCCAGACGCGGCCCGATGTAGTGTTCGGTTTCGAAAAAGCGCAGCGGGAATACGGCACGCGGGCCGCTCTGGTCGATCTCGCCCAGGGTAAAACCGAAGCTGGCGGCCAGTTGCTGATGAAACGTCGCCTCGTCCATCTGTTGCAGTTGTTGCGCGTGCTGTGGCGAGGTGGACCAGACGATCGAGGAGTAGCCGTCGCTCAGTGGCAGAAACGCCAGCGGCCCGTCGGGTAAAAAGCGCTGCCAGGCGGTCTCCTGGTGAGACTGCGCGGTTTTCACCCAGGTCACCAGCGCGGCCTGATCATAATCCCAGCCGCGCACACTGATACCGACCTGGCGCCGCACCCAGGAGTTGCTGCCATCGGCACCGATCAGCAGTTTCGCCGTCAGGGCTTCACCCGCCTCCAGGGTGAGACGGACCTGTGTGTCCTCCGGCGTGATCGCCGTCGGCGTCACCGGGGCCAGATAATCGATATTCTCCGCCGCAGCCATTTGCCGATGCAGGCATTTGATCAGAACACGGTTCTCGACAATATGGCCCAACGTGGCCTCCCCCAGTTCGGCACTGTCGAAGTGAATCACACCATCGCCCGTGGCATCCCAGACGTGCATCTCGCGAAACGGGCTGACCCGTTCATCGTGCTCAGCAGGCCAGGCATCCAATTGTTGCAACAACGCCTCGCTGGCGCGGGTGATGGCACTGACCCGCAGATCGAAACCCTCGGCGGGCCACTCGCTTTGAAAACGTCGGGCGTCCAGCACGGCGATACGCAGGCCGCTGTCGGCCAGGGCGCAGGCCAGGCTGGCGCCGACCATGCTGCCGCCGACGATGATCAGATCGTAGTTCCGGCTCACAGCTTCAACCCTCGCGCCAGACGCGGCAGCTTGCCAACATAGCCCATGGCATGACGCACCAGCTGTTTTTTCAGCGGCGGCAGCGTATCCAGCAGCGTCAGCCCCAGATTACGCGCCACCGCCAGGGGCAGAAAATTGTTGGAAAACACCCGCACCAGCGCGTCGGTGGCCAGCGAGGTCTGCAGGTGATCCCGCCGGCGCCACTGCGCATAGCGCCGCAGCACGTTCAGCCCGCCGATGTCTTCACCCTGCGTCAGCGCCTCGGACAGCACCTGGGATAACACCGCCACGTCGCGCAGGCCGAGATTGAATCCCTGCCCCGCCACCGGATGCAGGGTATGCGCGGCGTTACCGATCACCGCCAGGCGCGGACGCACGTGCTCGCGGGTCTGTAAAAACTTGAGCGGATAGAGATGCCGTTGACTGCTGCGGGTAAAGCGCCCGGCCCGCTCACCGAAGCGTTCCTGCAGTTGCGACAAGAAGGTGGTGTCGTCCCAGTCCTGTACTTCCTGCACCTGATCCGGTTTGAGGGTCCAGACCAGCGCAAAGGCGTTATCGTTGCCCTGCTCGTCGCGGGTCGGCAGCAGCGCCATCGGTCCGCTGTCGGTAAAGCGTTCGTAGGCAATGTTCCGGTGGGGGCGATCCACGGCCACGTTGCTGATCAGTGCACTCTGGTGATAATCGAGCGTAAAGGTGGCAATGCCGCTGTCATTGCGAATAAACGAATTTCCGCCATCCGCCGCCACCACCAGGGCCGCGGTAATCTCGCGCAGCCCGTCGTCCTGTCTCAAAACTACCTGCGCCTGCGCCGGCGCAAATTGCACCGCCCTGACACTGGCCGGACAGAACAGGGTCACATTGGCCTGTTGCTCAAGCTGCCGGGAAAGCACCCGGCCGAGCACCCGGATATCGGCCACGTAGCCCATCGCCGCCAGTCCCTGCTCGTCGGCATCCAGGTGCGTACTGCCGAGGTGACCGCGATCGGAGACATGAATCCGGCGGATCGGCGTCACACCCTGCGCGGCGATCGCCTCCCACAGCCCCATGGCGGCGAAGATCTGTTGCGAGCCGGCGGCCAGCGCCACGGTGCGCGCATCGAAGCCGGGATGCTGTTCGGTATTGAACGGCTGCGCCTCGACCATCGCGATCCGCAACGGTGACTCGGCCAGGGCGCAGGCCAGGCTGGCCCCGACCAGCCCGCCGCCGACGATCACCAGATCAAACTCGTTCGGGCTCGATGCGTTCATCCGGCCATCAACGCCTCGATCTCGTCAGGATCCTTGGGCACATCCCGGGTCAGCACTTCACAACCCTCTCTGGTCACCAGCACATCGTCCTCGATGCGAATGCCGATGTTGTGCCACTTCTTTGCCAATCCCGTATGACGGGCCGACAGATACAGACCGGGTTCCACGGTCAGGGTCATCCCCGGCTCGAGTACCCGCCATTCGGTATCCACCTTGTAGTCACCCACATCATGCACATCCATGCCCAGCCAGTGGCCGGTGCGGTGCATGTAATAGGGCTTGTAGGCCTGATCCGCGATCAGTTTTTCCAGATCGCCTTCGAGAATCCCCACATCCCTGAGACCTTGCGTCAGCACCCTGACTGCCGCCTCATGGGGATCGTTCCAGTGATTGCCCGGTTTGACCTGTTCGATGGCCGCATGCTGGGCTTCCAGCACAATGTCGTACAGGGTCCGTTGCGCCTTGCTGTACCGGCCATTGACCGGAAAGGTGCGGGAGATATCCGCCGCGTAATAGTCGTATTCGGCGCCGGCGTCGATCAGCAGCAGATCACCGTCATTCAACACCGAGTGATTATCGATATAATGCAGAATACAGCCGTTGGCCCCGCCGCCGACAATGGACGGATAGGCCGGGAAGCGCGCGCCCTGGTGCATGAAGGCATGCAACAGCTCGGCTTCGATCTGGTATTCATACAGGCCCGGTTTGCATGCCTGCATGGCGCGGATGTGCGCCTGCGCGGAGATCCTGGCCGCCTTGCGCATGGCCTTGATCTCGTTACTGCTCTTGTACAGACGCATGTCGTGCAGATGATGTTCCAGCGAGACAAACTCGCCCGGGGTATGGATCCCGGCGCGGGACTGTTTGCGCAGACGATTGACCCAGCCGATCAGGCGCTGATCGAAATCGGGGCTGGCGCCCATGGTATAAAATACCCGCTCCTTGTTCTCCAGCAGGCCGGGCAGAATGTCGTCGATATCATCGATGGGAAACGAATCATCCGCCTGGTAACGTTCCACCGCGCCGTCCTGGCCGGCACGGGCGCCGGTCCACACCTCCATGTCGGGATCGCTCTCGCGGCAGAACAGAATAAATTCACCATGCTCCCGCCCCGGCACCAGCACCACTACCGCCTCCGGCTCGGGAAAACCGGTCAGGTAGTAAAAGTCGCTGTCCTGGCGGTAATGAAACTCACTATCGCGATTGCGCATGCGCATCGGCGCCGCCGGCAGAATCGCCACCGAATCGGGCCCCATCAGCTCCATCAGCTGCTTGCGGCGTTTGGAAAATTCCTGTGTATTCATAAACAGTTACAAGTGGTCAGTTAACAGTTGTCAGTTTCAGGGCCGAGTAACGAGGGACGAGGAAAAGCTTCAAGACCGGAGATTGCAGGAGCGCCTCTGGCGCGACAGGCCGTGCGGTCGGCAGGATCTATCGCGGCGCAGCCGCTCCTACGAAACTTCAGTCGGTTTTAGCTTCCTCGTTACTCGTCCCTCGGACCTGCCCGAAGGGCTAATGTATCGGCACCTCGCCGTCACCCGTACCGGAAAACTGCCGACGCAGCTCTTCGCGAAACAACAATACGCCCATCCGCAGGTACTCCACCAGTTCGGCGTAGGCGGCCTCGTCTTCGGCATCCCCTTCCAGCTCGTAGCCTTCGGCGCGGGATATCTCCAGCATATCCTGGATGATCTCCGGCAGCTCGCCGGGCAGATTCTCCGGTTGCTGAATGCCCCCGACCGCCAGTCCGGCCAGAAAGCCCTGGCACCAGTGGCCGAGAGCTTCGACCCGCACCGCCAGAATCGCCTCGTCGTCGGGTAACAATAAATGAAAATCGAACTCGTCGCTGTCGAACTGGCGACGGGTTTCGTCGAACAGGGTTACCAGCACCCCGGGCGGTTCCGGTGCCGGGGCATCCCGGCCGGTCCCGGACAGGGCAATATCCAGCCAGGCCCCGGCCGTCACGCCTTCCATGGTACACAACATGGCACACAGCAGACCGTGGTTTTCCGCGGCCTCGCTCTCAGCACCCAGCGCCCGCAGGGCATCGGTAATCTGATCAAAATCGGGAAGTGTCTGGCTCATATATATGGAATACAACGACTGAAAGCCGAGAGGATAAGCCATTTACCCGGCGAGCGACAGCCACGGGGCCGCGAATCCCCGGTTTTTGCCCGCACGAGCCCGTTGACCCTGCCCGGCCACCGCTCTATATTGAGCCATAGGCTCGATTGACGTCCCGAATCAGTAATAACAATGACTTATAAGTGATATTTGATGGACGAACTGGATCTGAAAAAGCTTGAAACCCGCGTGGATGACCTTATCAAGGCCGTTGACCGGTTGCAGCAGGAGAACAAAACCCTGCGCGACAGTCAGACGAACCTGATGTCGGAGCGCAATCAGCTGGTGGAAAAAACCGAGCTGGCACGCAGTCGGGTCGAAGCCATGATTGAGAAACTCAAGGCAATGGAAAATGAGTGAAAAACCCGCTAACGCGGTCACGGTGCACATTCTGGACAAGGAGTACCTGATCGCCTGTCCGGAAGAGGAAAAGCACGATCTGATGCGGTCGGCCGATTACCTGGACATGAAAATGCGCGAAATCCGCGACAGCGGGAAGATCGTCGGGACCGATCGTATCGCGGTGATGGCGGCCCTGAATATCTCTCATGAGCTACTGACACAGTCCGGCCCCGACAGCAAAATCGACAGTGATGTCAGTGGCCGCATCAAGGGCATTCAGGACAAGATCGAGGATGCCCTGTTCAAAACCCGTCAGCTGGAAATCTGACGCCGACAACCGAGCAATGGGCGCTCCCCTGCGGTATGCGTGAGTCGATCGGGATACTCTTGAGCCGATAAATAAATCCCCGGGAGCCGAGATTCGGTGTTGTGTGCAAGTCCGGCCTGGACCGGAAAGCCTGATACGCCGGACGACGCTCCCACCTTGAACCTCCGGTTCAAGACGAAGATCACCACGGTACAGGCGGGGGACGCCCTCCCTATCAACAGCCCCTGCGTCCGAAGGACGCAGGGGCTAGTCGCTAGTGGCTAGTAACTAGCGACGAGCAAAACATCGCAACACCCGAAACTGCAGGAACGCCTTCGGCGTGACAGGCCGTGCCGCGCGGCAAGATCCATCGCGGCGCAGCCGCTCCTACCATCCCATTTCACGATTACCGATTCCTGATTACCGACTGCTATCTGCCAACTGCCAACTCAGCACTCAGCACTCAGCACTCAGAACTCGGAACTCGGAACTCGGAACTCGGAACTCAGCACTTTCAATATTTTCGGTGATTCAACTTCCCGATCCGTGGGCTCCGCCGCCAGCGGGTGACATAAATTGTTGAAAATATTAATATCACACCATGACTGACCGAAAATCCCTGCGTTTTGACATGCGCGACAAACGTCGCGCGCTCTCGGCCGATGAACGGCGTGAAGCATCGTTATCCCTGGCCGAACAGCTTGCCGCGCACCGGCTGTTTCATCTGGCGCAACGTATTGCCTTCTATCTGCCCAATGACGGCGAAATCGACCTGGGTTACCTGATGGAGTATGCCTGGCAACAGCACAAACAGTGTTATCTGCCGGTGCTGGGTCCGCGCAACGGCCGGCGCATGTGGTTTTTGCCCTACCGGTCCGATACGCAACTGATTCCCAACCGCTTCGGTATCCCCGAACCGGCGCACAGCCGCCGTGATCGGCTGTTCAGTCCCATGTCCCTGGACCTGGTACTCATGCCGCTGGTGGCCTTCGATCGCACGGGTAACCGGGTCGGCATGGGCGGCGGATTTTATGATCGGACCTTCGGTTTTCGCCGCTACCGGCGTCACTGGCAGCGGCCCTGGCTGCTGGGCACCGCCTATGACTTTCAACAGGTCGACCAGGTCGATAGTGCCGCCTGGGACGTGCCACTGGACGGTATTGCCACCGAGCGGGGGATACAACGATTTACCGCGCATACTCCGGATTGATCTCGCAAAGACACCCTGCCCGCCAGGAAAACGCCCCGCGAGGTTCATGCAGGCACCTGCGACACAGCGGCCTCACGCCAGCGATCCTGATGAAGTCTTCGAAGACGCTGCGCCCCGGCGCGAAATTTATGAAATAATCCGGCCACGTTCCAAGAGGAGATCCGCATGAATTACTGGCTGATGAAATCCGAACCCGACGTTTTCGGCATCGACGACCTGGCCGCCATGCCGCGCAAGACCGACCACTGGGACGGGGTGCGCAACTATCAGGCCCGTAATATGATGCGTGACGAGATGAAAAAGGGCGATCAGGTCTTCTTCTACCACTCCAACTGCAAGGAGCCGGGGATCGTCGGTATCGCGGAAGTCGTCAGGGAAGGCTATCCCGATCACACGGCCTGGGACCCGAAATCCAAGTACTACGACCCCAGGAGTGATCCGGAAAATCCGCGCTGGTACATGGTCGACATCAAGTTCGTGCGCAAATTCGCGCGTACTGTCACCCTGCAGGAGATGAAACAGGAAAAGGCACTGGAAGGAATGAAGCTGCTGCAGCGCGGCAACCGCCTGTCGGTCATGCCGGTAGAGAAAAAACACTGGCAACATATCCTCAAAATGGAAAAACGCTGAGGCCATATCCCGGATTCAGCCTCATCAAAGCGGCCTTCAGGCCGCTTTTTTGTTTCTGCCGTCCATGCGTTGCCCCTGGCCACCTGTATTGTGCGCCTCGGCGGCCCCGATCACGGGTTATCAATCCCTGACAACGGCAAAAAATTGCATCATGCAATAATTTTTTATCATTCATCGCCGCACACACCATCTTCACTACCGAATTTTGCTATCAACAAAGCACTTCGCGCAGCGAAAACAACGATGAGATGGCACGTGCAACCCTGTAAACGGACATACATGCCTGTCCAAAGCGAAAAAATCGCGGCTGAAAGCAAAATTTTCTTATTCAGAGGCCGTGTCAGCGTCACTCACGGCCCGTTAATACAATACGGTGGGATGGGATCGCTAAAATTTTTTAACTCATAAGCCGCGTCAGAGCCGTTCACAAGCAAAATTTTCGGGTTGTTGTATAAATTCAACGCCGAATCGGCGCTGAACAACGTCAAACAACCTCTTTGACCACGTTCGAGACGTGTTTCAGTCGGTCAACGCATCGCGATCACCGCTTGTAACGACCGATCTGCAACGCAAAAAACAAAAATTCTTGCCGCGGCCCCCTCTTCACCGGCAAAATTTTCCTTCACGCGACTAAAAATTAAAAAAATTTTCCCTTCAGCCGTTATACAAACCGGAAATCTGGCGTATCAAAGCCGAAATTCATACAATACAAGCGCTAACAGCAAAAAATTAATTGCATTACTAGCATTTTTATTTTAGTTGGCTATACTCTGCTAAACTCAGTGCTCAACTCGGAGGGTTGTTAACTATGGCAACAAAGAAAAAAACCAGGAAGAAAGTCGCGAAGAAGAAAACCGCTTCTCGCAAAAAGGTAGCGAAGAAAAAAGTCGCCAAGAAACGCGCAACCAAGAAGAAGGTTGCCAAGAAAAAGGCTAAAAAGAAGGCCAAGAAGAAAGTAGCCAAGAAA
>JBKGZJ010000095.1:0-8536 GCA_046545635.1 Thiohalophilus sp.
CTCGTCACTCGTCACTCGTCCCTCGGCCCTGTTTTTTATAGCCAGCCCCGCTCCGAAAAGGCCACGCACTCGCCGTCGCCGACCACGATATGGTCCAGCACCCGTACCTCCACCAGCTCCAGGGCCTGAACCAGGCGCCCGGTCAGGTGGCGATCGGCGTGGCTCGGCTCGGCGATGCCGGAGGGATGGTTGTGGGCGAAGATCAGCGCGGCGGCATTGTAATGCAGGGTCTTTTTGACCACCTCGCGCGGGTGCACGCTGGCGCCGTTGAGGGTGCCGCGAAACAGCTCCTCGTAGCGGATCACCCGGTGCTGGCTGTCGAGAAACAGACAGGCGAACACCTCGTGGGGCAGATCCCGCAGCCGGCTGAGCAGATAGCGCTTGGTATCCTCCGGGCTGTGCAGGCCACTCTGCCGTTGCAGGGTCTCGCCCAGGTGGCGCTGGGCCAGCGCCATGACCGCCTGCAATTGCACGTACTTGGCCTGGCCGAGGCCGGGCACGGCACAGAATTCCGCTTCCCCGGCGGTGAGCAGTCCGCGCAGGCCGCCGAAGCGCTGCAGCACCTCGCGGGCCAGATCCACGGCGGACTTGCCGCGGGTGCCGGTGCGCAGAAAAATCGCCAGCAGCTCGGCGTCGGAGAGGGCCTCGGCGCCCCGGGCCAGAAGTTTTTCCCGCGGGCGCTCCGCCTGCGGCCAGTCGGTAATGGACATGACGACCTCCCTGTCGTTTTCAGCAGATTGGTTAAACCGGCCAGCATTTCCAGCCGGCCGGATAGTGCTGATCAATTATAGTCAGAAACAGGGCCGAGTGACGAGGGACGAGGGACGAGGAACAACAACCAACCCCCCTTTAATTGGTCATTCCTTGCAGAGTAAGACGACGAATCGGGTTCCTGATTTCAGGCCAATCCGGCATGGATTCCGGCCCCGGTTAGGAACATGCTCGGGGCAGGCTCTGCGTCGGAATGACGAGTAAAGACAGTCGTTTTCTTCCCTTCGTGTCTTCGTGCCTTCGTGGTTCAATATTTTCCTCGTCACTCGTCCCTCGGCCCTGCCCTTCGGAGTTTACTCCGAAGGGCCCGGAAACTCTGATACACTTTACAGGTATGACACAACTGGCCAACAAACACATCCTGCTCGGGGTCACCGGGAGCATCGCCGCCTACAAGGCGGCCGATCTGGTGCGTCGCCTGCGCGAGGCGGGGGCCGAGGTGCGGGTGGTCATGACCGGGGGCGCCTGCGAGTTCGTCACGCCCATGACATTTCAGGCGGTGTGCGGTCATCCGGTACACCAGGATTTGCTGGATGCCGATGCCGAGGCGGCCATGGGCCACATCGAGCTGGCGCGCTGGGCCGATGCCATTATCGTCGCCCCGGCCAGTGCCGATTTTCTGGCCCGTCTGGCCCAGGGCCGCGCCGACGATCTGCTCAGCGCCGTGTGTCTGGCCGCCGAACGGCCGCTGGCGGTGGCCCCGGCCATGAACACCCATATGTGGACCAACCCGGCCACGGCCGACAATGTCCGTACCCTGCAGCAACGGGGCATCCTCCTGATCGGCCCCGACGCGGGCGAGCAGGCCTGCGGCGATGTGGGCGCCGGGCGGATGAGTCCGCCGGAGCAGATCGTGACCCAGCTGGCCGATCTGTTCAGCACCGGCAGCCTCACCGGCAAAACCGTGCTGATCACCGCCGGGCCGACCCGGGAGGCGATCGATCCGGTGCGTTATCTCTCCAACCACAGCTCCGGCAAGATGGGTTTCAGTCTTGCCGAAGCGGCGGTGGAGGCCGGTGCCCGGGTGATTCTGGTCAGCGGCCCGGTCAGTCTGGCTACCCCGGCACACGTCGAGCGCCTCGACGTGATCAGCGCGCAACAGATGGCCGCGGCGGTGGCCTCGCGCATCGGTGAAACCGATATCTTTATCGCCACGGCGGCGGTGGCCGATTATCGTCCGGCCCATGTGTCGGGTGAGAAGATCAAAAAAGACCAGCCGCAGCTGACCCTGGAGCTGGAGAAGAATCCCGACATTCTGGCCGGCGTGAAGCAGCAGCATCCGGGCCTGTTTTGCGTTGGCTTTGCCGCTGAAACCACCGAACTGGAACGCTACGCCCGCGCCAAACTGGAAGCCAAGCGGCTGGAAATGGTGGTGGCCAACCAGGTGGGGCCGGCCGCGACCGACACTGACGGGACCTTTGGCAGCGAGACCAACGCCCTGCAGGTTTTCTGGCCGGGTGGCGAAGCCCATCTTCCGCTGGCCCCCAAGGCGCAACTGGCTCGCCAGTTGATACCGGTCATCGTCAGCTGTTACGAACAGCGTGATCGGACTGCCGCCGGCAAGGATAAAATAGTAAAATTGAATCAGGCCGGCCGACCAAAACGATAAAACAGGCCCGGGGTCGGCCCGGCTCGATGCCGACACCACTCACAATAAACACGCACCAACTTACAGGCGAGTGCTGCCCCTATGTCACGTATCAAACTCAAACTGCTCGATGATCGTCTCGGCAAGGCTATTCCCTTGCCGCACTACGCCACCGACGGTTCCGCCGGACTGGACTTGCGCGCCTGTCTGCAAGAGCCCCTGGTATTGAATCCGGGCGAGACCCAACTGATTCCGACGGGTCTGTCGATTCATATCGGCGATCCGTCGCTGGCGGCGGTGATTCTGCCGCGGTCGGGACTGGGACATAAACACGGTATCGTGCTGGGCAACCTGGTCGGCCTGATCGATTCAGACTACCAGGGTCAGTTATTCGTCTCCTGTTGGAATCGCGGCAGTGATTCTTTTACTATCGAAATTGGTGAGCGTATCGCCCAGCTGGTGTTGGTGCCGGTGGTTCAGGCGCAGTTCGAACTCGTGGAGGATTTCGAACCGAGTGTCCGGGCTGAAGGCGGGTTCGGGCACACCGGCAGTGTATAACCTGAATAATAACCCGTAACAGGGGGAGCCAGCGTGGCCCGTCGTCGCAAACGTAAGAGCAGGCACCAGCAACAACAGATCAATTCCGGCGGCGTCACCCTGACCACGGTGAGCCTGATCGCCTTTTTTCTGTTCAGCGCGATTCTGGTGGTGGCCGTGTTTACCGGCCAGATGACGCCGCTGCTCGCTCTGCAGACCCAGGAAAATGCGGTGCTGGAAAACGAGGCCCGGCGTACGGCCACGGGTATCAGCGAGGCGGTGACCGATTATGCCCAGGGGCTGCACAGCGTGGCGAAGGATCCACAGACTCGTGAGCTGCTGAGAAGCGGCGATCGAGGGGCGATTGCCGAGCGCGAACATGAATTGCAGTCGATGTTTGATAACGCCCTGCAAGTACGCCTGTTACAGCCGAAAATCTATTCTCCGGATAAAAGCAGCGAGCCACATCTGAGTTTTGCCTGTCTGGATCTGCAGCGTCAGGCGGAGGAGTTGCAAAGCCGTCCGCCGGTCGAGGTTCATGCGCTGGATACCCCGCAGCAACATATCGATATTGTCGAGCCGGTCCTGAATCGGGCCGGCGACGAGGTGATAGGTCATGTACAGCTGGCGCTCGATGCCGGGCTGCTGGATCAGTGGGTGCGGCAGGCTGCCGGTCAGGGCTATGTCGAGCTGAAGCAGAAAATCACCGAACAGAATTCGGTCCTGCTGGGCAAGGCGGGGGATCCCGCCTATCAGACACGGGCCGAGTCGACCCGCGTGGATATTCCCAATACCGCCTGGCAGCTCACGGCCAGGATGCCGCAGGTGGTCCGGATCTCGGCGTTTAACATGAACCTGCTGACCGTTCTGGCTGTCAGCATCGTGCTGATAGGAATCTCGGTGCTGTTGTTGTACCAGGCGATGAGCCGCTCCATCCGCAATGATCTGGAAAACTTCATGCTGCTTGAAGCCAGTCTGTTACGCGGGAACAAGCGTCATGAGTATTTCATGAAAATGAAAGAGTTCAGAGAGATGGCCAAACGGCTGGACGAACTGACTGTGACACCGGTTGTGCAACGGGAACACGATGATGATAACCCGCTCAATGCCGCTCTGGGCGGCTTGAGCAGTGATCGATTGTTTGGGGACAACAGCCTGTCAGTCGATGAGCTGGACAGCGACGACGATCAGGCAGGCTTTCAAAGTCGGAAGCCCGAATCGCCAGAAAAGCCTGAGCCGACACCTGCTCCGGCGGTGGCACTGCCTGCCATGCCGCCCGCGGAGATATTCAAGGCCTATGACATTCGCGGCATCGTCGGGCGGACCCTGAGTGCCCGCCACGCCATATTGATCGGCCAGGCGCTGGGCAGTGAGGCCCGTCGCCGCGGGCTGACGAAAATTGTCTTTGCCCGCGATGGGCGCAAGTCCGGTCCGGAACTGGGTGGCGCGCTGGTGCGCGGTCTGCAATCGACCGGTTTGCAGGTCATCGATGTCGGCATGGTGCCGACCCCGGTGCTCTATTATGCGGCGCATGAAATGGCCGGGGGTTCCGGGGTCATGCTGACCGGAAGCCATAACCCGCCCGATTATAATGGCTTCAAGATGATGCTGGGTGGCGAGACCCTGTCCGGGGACGTGATCCAGGATCTGCGTCGGCGCATCGAGAACAAGGATTTTGCACAGGGCCAGGGCGGTTATGCCACGCACAAGGTCACCAATGACTATCTCAAGCGCATCGTTGCCGATGTCAGGCTCACCCGGCCCCTGAAGGTCGTAATCGATTGCGGTAACGGGGTGGCCGGTGCGGTGGCGCCGGCGCTGTTTCGAGCGCTGGGTGTTGAATTGATCGACATTTACAGCGAGGTGGATGGCAGCTTTCCCAACCACCATCCTGATCCCAGTCAGCCGGAGAATCTGCGTGATGTGATCGAACTGGTGCGCGCCCAGGATGCCGATCTGGGTATTGCCTTTGACGGTGACGGCGATCGCATCGGTGTGGTTAGCAGCGATGGTAATATCATCTGGCCGGATCGGCTGATGATGCTGTATGCCGCCGATATCCTCTCGCGCAATCATGGGGCGCAGATTATTTACGACATCAAATGCTCCAGTAACCTGACCCGGGTGATCTGGGAAAAAGGCGGCGAGCCGATCATGTGGAAAACCGGTCATTCATTGATCAAGGCCAAAATGAAGCAGTCCGGCGCACTGCTGGCCGGTGAAATGAGCGGACACATTTTCTTCCAGGAGCGTTGGTATGGCTTTGATGATGCACTGTATGCCGCTGCGCGTCTGCTGGAAATTCTGGCTAACGACAAACGGACACCGCGGGAAGTATTTGCCGCCCTGCCGGATGCCATCAATACGCCCGAGCTGCGTATAGAACTGGCGGAAGGTGAACAGCATCAGATCATGGAAGAGTTGATGAGCCGGGTCGATTTCGAGGATGCCAGCGTACTCATGATCGACGGTGTGCGGGCCGACTTCGAGGACGGCTGGGGCCTGGTTCGCGCTTCAAATACAACACCGAGCCTGATTTTGCGCTTTGAAGCCAAAGACAAGGAAGCACTACAACGGATTCAGCAGAAATTCCGTGAGTTATTGCAGACGGTCAAGCCGGATCTGGCGATGCCATTTTAATAATTCGCGATACGATTATATTCCAACCAGAAGAACAGACGATCGAGATGAGCATTAACCCGGACACCGCATTGAATATCGCCAAGGTTCTGACCGAGGCCTTGCCCTATATCCAGCGTTTTCAGGGCAAGACCATGGTTATCAAGTATGGTGGCAACGCCATGGTGGACGAGAAGCTCAAACAGGGCTTTGCGCGCGATATCGTGCTTATGAAGCTGGTGGGCATGAACCCTGTGATCGTGCATGGTGGCGGGCCGCAAATCGGCAATGTCCTGGACCAGATCGGCAAGGAGAGCAAGTTTATCGAAGGCATGCGGGTAACCGATGCCGAAACCATGGATGTGGTATTGATGGTGCTCGGAGGTCTGGTCAACAAGGAGATCGTCAATCTCATCAATCAGGCTGGCGGGCATGCGGTCGGTTTGACCGGCAAGGACGGCGGGCTGATCCGGGCGCGCAAGATGACCTTCGAACGGCACAACCCGGAGATGAACGCGCCCGAGATCATCGATATCGGGCATGTCGGCGATGTGGAGAGTATCGATCCCTCCGTGGTAAACATGCTGGTCAAGCAGGGGGATTTTATTCCGGTGATTGCCCCCATCGGGGTCGGCGAGGATGGGCAGTCCTATAATATCAACGCCGATCTGGTGGCCGGCAAGCTGGCCACCACCCTGGGTGCGGAAAAACTGATTCTGTTGACCAATACCCCCGGGGTACTGGATAACGACGGTGAACTGTTGACCGGGCTGAAGGCCAAGGAGGTTGAGGCCCTGGTCGCCGATGGCACGATCCACGGCGGCATGTTACCGAAGATCCGCTGCGCCCTGGATGCCGTGCACTCCGGCGTGGGTACGGCCCAGATCATCGACGGCCGGGTCGAGCATGCGGTATTACTGGAAGTGCTGACCGATGAAGGTGTCGGTACTCTTATCCGGAGCTGATGCAGTTACATGGACCAGAATAAAACCAGCAAACCGTCGCGCCGCCAGCAGATACTCGAGGTTCTGGCGAGTGAACTGGAAAAAAGTCCCGGTGAGCGGATTACCACCGCGGGTCTGGCGCGTGCGGTCGGGGTTTCCGAGGCGGCCCTTTACCGCCATTTTCCGAGCAAGGCCCGGATGTTTGAAGGGCTCATCGAATTCATTGAAGAGTCCATATTCGGCCTCATCAACCGGATACTCGAGGATCAAAAATCCGCGCTCACGCGTAGTGAACATATCATGACGCTGGTGCTTGGCTTTGCCGGCAAGAACGCCGGAATTACCCGTCTGCTGGCCGGGGACGTGCTGGTGGGTGAAACGGAACGCCTGCGCAGCCGTATCGATCAGTTTTATGATCGTCTGGAGACCCAGTTCAAGCAGGTACTGCGGGAGGGCGAGATGAACGGCGAACTGCCGCCGGATCTGCCTGTGGGTCCGACTGCCAATCTGCTACTGGCTGTGGTTGAGGGGCGGATCAATCAGTATGTGCGTAGCGGTTTTCGTCACCCGCCGCTGGAGATGTGGGAGGATCAGTGGAGCCTGCTGGTGAGCCTCCTTCAAAGTCGGTAGTAAACCGCTGCTAACGTGAGCTGCTCGAGGTGAGTTCACGAAGACGTTCCAGCTTCGTTTCATACTCGGCATTCAGTTGCTCCAGCTCCTGTTGCTTCTCGGCGATGAATTTCTCGTTATTGGCTATCTGTTGCTTTGTCTGTTCCATTTTGTTCAGGAGCTTCTCGGGGAGTGACTCGCCGCGGCGTTCCAGGTTGGCGGCCTGTTTTTGCTGTTCATCCAGATTTTCCTGCAATCTTTCATTACTGGCGCGGGTGATCTCGATCCGGTTCTGGATGGCCGCGGTTTTATCCTCATAATACAATTCCAGATCGTGCTGGGAGGCAAAGGTATTCAACAGAACCTGGTCCTGACGACGTTTTTCCTCTGCTTCTTCCTGCTCCAGTTTGCGCTGTTCGGCGGCGCGCTTTTCCTGCTCCAGTTCTTCCGGGGTCCTGGCCGCTTCCTCGACGTCAATGACCACACCCTGTTGGTTGAGAATCTCAATGCGTTGCTGGGAATACTCGGGCGGGACATTCTGACCGCATTCTCGAACCCCGTCTTCATTGGTCCAGCATTTGTAGGCACCCGCAAATGCCGTGGGCGCAAAAACGCCGAGCAGGACCAGCAGACACAGGCGCATTGGCAGGCGGGCTTCGGGTATCATTTTATATAAGGTCCTCGTTTCCGGATCGCAATTGTAGGAAATTTTGCGCGCATGTTGGAGTATATCCTGTTATTTGTTGTATCCCTGGTGGCCAATGCCTTCTCCGCCTTTGCCGGTGGCGGCGCCGGCCTGCTGCAGTTACCGGCGCTGATCTTCCTTGGCCTGCCTTTCAGCGTCGCCCTGGCCACCCACAAGCTGGCCAGTGTTGCGTTGGGTATCGGCGCCTCGGCCCGCCACTTTAGGGAAAGGAATCTTGACTGGCAGTTTGCGCTGTTGATGTTGTTGACCGGCGTGCCGGGCGTGGTCCTGGGTGCCGGGGTGATTCTCAGCGTGCCGGACCGCTGGGCGGAACTGGCGCTGGGGTTGTTGACCATGGGGCTGGGTATTTACTCCTGGGCCAGTCCGGGGCTCGGGCAGATCGATACGCGAACCCACCGCGACCGGGCCGGGTGGATCATCGGCGGGGTCGTGTTGTTCGGTATTGGCTTTCTCAATGGCTCGCTGACCTCCGGAACCGGCCTGTTCGTTACCCTGTGGCTGGTGCGCTGGTTCGGTCTCGACTACAAGCGTGCCGTCGCCCATACACTGGTCATGGTCGGGTTGTTCTGGAACAGCAGCGGCGCCCTGACGCTGGGGCTGCTGGGATCGATCAGGTGGGACTGGGTACCGGTTCTGCTGCTCGGCTCATTACTGGGCGGTTATATCGGTGCCCACTACTCCATCATCAAGGGCAACCGGGCCATCAAGCGGGCCTTCGAGATCGTGACCATTCTGGTGGGGATCAAGCTGATCATTGGATAA
>JBKGZJ010000096.1:0-8524 GCA_046545635.1 Thiohalophilus sp.
TGAAACAAAAACGCCCCCTTGCGGGGGCGTTTTGTTTTCACCTGTGACAGTGCTTACAGGCTGTAGTACATGTCGAACTCGACCGGATGGGTGGTCATGCGGAAGCGGGTGACATCTTCCATTTTCAGGGTGATGTAGGCATCGATAACATCATCGGTGAACACGCCGCCCTGGGTCAGGAAGGCCCGATCTTCGCTCAGCGCATCCAGCGCCTGATCGAAGGAGTGGCAGACGGTCGGGATGCTGGCGGCTTCTTCGGCCGGCAGATCGTAGAGATCCTTGTCCATGGCGTCGCCCGGATGAATCTTGTTCTGAATGCCGTCCAGGCCGGCCATCATCATGGCCGCGAAAGCCAGGTACGGATTGGCGGTCGGGTCCGGGAAGCGCACTTCGATGCGGCGTCCTTTCGGATTGGCCACGTACGGGATACGAATGGAAGCCGAGCGGTTACGGGCCGAGTAGGCCAGCATGACCGGGGCTTCGAAGCCCGGCACCAGACGCTTGTAGGAGTTGGTCGAGGCGTTGGTGAAGGCATTCAGCGCGCGGGCGTGCTTGATGATCCCGCCAATGTAGTACAGCGCGGTTTCGGACAGGCCACCGTATTCGTTACCGGAGAACAGGTTCTGGCCATCCTTCATCAGTGACTGATGCACGTGCATGCCGCTGCCGTTATCACCGACCAGCGGTTTGGGCATAAAGGTGGCGGTCTTGCCGTAGATATGTGCCACGTTCTGGATGACGTATTTCATACGCTGGTTCCAGTCGGCCCGTTCCACCAGGGTGCTGAACTTGGTGCCGATTTCACACTGGCCGGCGGTGGCCACTTCGTGATGATGGACTTCCACCGGGACGCCCATCTCTTCGAGCGCCAGGCACATGGCGCCACGCAGATCATTCAGGGAATCGACCGGCGGCACCGGGAAGTACCCGCCCTTGTTGCCCGGGCGATGGCCGATGTTGCCGTCCTGATAGACGCGCTCGGAGTTCCACTCGGCCTCTTCGGAGTCGACCTTGTAGAAGGCGCCGCTGATGTCGGCGCCCCAGCGCACGTCATCCAGCACGAAAAATTCCGGTTCCGGACCGAACAGGGCGGTATCGGCAAGGCCGGTGGATTGCAGATAGGCTTCGGCGCGCTTGGCGATGGAGCGGGGATCGCGCTCGTAGCCCTGGCCGGTGGCCGGCTCCAGAATATCGCAGGTCAGGATCAGGCTCGGCTCTTCGGAAAAGGGGTCCATGATGGCGCTGTCGGCGTCGGGCATGAGGATCATGTCCGATTCGTTGATGCCTTTCCAGCCGGAGATGGACGAGCCGTCGAACATCTTGCCTTCGGTAAACAGGGTCTCGTCCTCGGCGTGCGCCGGCACGGTAACATGCTGCTCCTTGCCGCGGGTATCGGTAAAACGGAAATCAATGAACTTGACACCGTTATCTTTGATCATCTTCATGACTTTGTCAGACATTGCTTGTTTCTCCAGTTATTTCAATTCGGTGTTATCCAGAATTGCGCTGTCGATCGCGCGGTTCAGAATCTGTTGCCCGTTCAAGTGCACGAACCATGCCATATTGTAAGCAGCTGTTTTGGCGCACTTTTAAACCCGCCCGGCGCACCGCCCGGAAGCAGTCGCACAAAGATGGTGCACCCAGGCCTCTTTGTGCACTGTTTTGGTGCGTCAGCGATAAAGCAGTCTGACCGAATCCACCCCGTCGACTTCACGCGCGGCCCCGGCAAAGCGCTGGCGCAGGGCTTCACGTTCATTTTCATCCCGCTGCAAGGCGACATCGATCGGCATGATCAGCTCCACCTGGATACCGCCCTCCAGATAATGCAGGGTAGTGTGGGCAATCCGGCGGGATTCTTCAATCTCGGACCAGGCTTTTTCCAGACGCCGCAGCAGATCGTTGCGATTGGGCAGATTCAGATTCAGCGGTACTTTCTCATCGTTTTCGGGATCGATGTGTACCGTAACGTCGTTAACCTCTTCCACGTCCGTGATCACCTTCTTGCGCACCCGCTCACTGACGTAATGGGCCTCGGACACGCTCAAATAGGGATCCACCTGGATATGCACATCCACCAGGGCCTCGGATCCACTGCGCCGGGTGCGCAGAATATGCAGCGCCTGGACCCCGTCGACCTCAAGAATCGCCTCACGGATCACCGCCTGGCGCTCCGGTTCCAGCGCCGTGTCCACCAGCTCCTTGACACTGTGGGCGGAAAGATCCCAGCCGATCCTTGCAATCATGTAGGCAACCCCGATCGCCGCAATAGCATCGAGATACTCGAGACCGGCCATGCTACCGGCGACCCCGAGCAACACGATCAGCGAGGAGATGGCATCGGAGCGGCTGTGCCAGGCATTGGCCTTGAGCATGTGGGATTTGTATTTGCGGGCAATCACCATGCTGTAGTGGTAGATCGCTTCCTTGCCCAGGATCGACACACCGGCTACCACCAGCGCCCAGAAACTCGGGTGCAGCAGCTTGTCCGGATTGAACAGCCGAATTACCGCATCAATACTGATGCCGGCCGCGACTGCCATCAGCGCGATACCCAGCCCCACCGTCGCCATGGTTTCGAAGCGGCCGTGGCCATAGGGGTGTTCGGCATCGGCTTCACGGCTGGAATGGCGAGCGGCATAAATCACCACCGCATCGGTCAGCAGATCGGAGAATGAATGAACCCCGTCGGCGATCAGGGCCTGCGACTGGGCCAGCCAGCCGACCACCACCTTGAGCACGCCGAGAAGCAGATCCACCAGGGCGCCGACCAGTGTCACACGGGTAATCTGGCGGGTGCGATCGTCCCGCTGGGCGCGGGTGATCACGGGAGCCTGGTCCCGTTCAGTCGCCGCCATGACCTGCCTCGATCCGAATCACGATCTCGTTATCCTGTTGCGCGGTTTCCAGTACCCGATGGCCATTGATCCGGCACCAGGCGGGAATGTCGTTGAGCGTGCCCGGGTCCGTGCAGGTGACCTCGAGGATCTCCCCGGGCGCCAGGGCGGCGATCGCATCCTGCACCCGGATTACCGGCATCGGGCAGAGCAGCCGGCGGGCATCAAGCTGGTGAGTACTCACAAATACCATTCCCGGGGGATCGCGTCCAGTGGCATCGGAACCACCTGCAGGGTCTGCTGCTGGCCATCGGTATAGTTCACCTCCACCTCGACCGCCCCGGCGTCGCGCCCCTGGCTGAAGCGGGCGGCGACCCGCGCGGCGGTCTCTACATCGGCTTCGCTGACATCGCCGTCGATCAGGGCCAGCGGCCCGTTGTGGCTGGTGGTGCGCAGATGCACGAACTGGTTGCGATAGCCTTCGAGGAAATTATTCTCGCCCTCCTCGCGCCCGATGATCACCTTGTAGTTGGGCGCCGGCCGCAGATGCCGGCCCACCTTGAGCAGCATGATGTCATCCAGCTGGTAATCGCGGCCGGGGCGGTGTTGCCACATATCCACCAGCTTGTCGGAATAGTTCTTGTCGGTGAGAAAACAGCAGCCGCCGGCCGGCTGGGCGTAATCGGTAAAGCCGAACTGTTCGGCCAGCGCCATCTGCGGCTTGCGCGAGCGACCACTGAAATCGTACAGCCGCTCCCGATCCACCCAGCCCTCGCGCTCGGGCAGGGTGGGCGGCAGGTTCTTCGCGCACAGCGGGCGCAACAACAGATCGCCGGCACCGGACTCGCGCTGGATCACCGGCATGGTGTCCTTGCGCTGGGACATGGGCCGCTGGCCAATCACCTCGCCGGTAACAATAAAGTCAAACCCGTTGGCCGCAATCCATTCATGCGCCTTGCGCACCATAAAGCCCTTGCAGTCGAGACAGGGATTCATGTTCTGACCGTAACCGTGCTTCGGATTGAGCAGCACAGCCTTGTACTCCTCGATCACATCGATAATGTGCAGCTTGATGCCCAGCTGCTCGGCCACCCACAGCGCGTTGTTACGCTTCGGTTTGGCCCGATCCTGCTTGCGGATCGCGTGGGTATGACCCTCGACGCAAAACCCGGTGAAAAAATTGATCCCCTCCACATGCACGCCCTGCTCCTGCAAAACCCGCGCGGCCAGCAGGGAATCAAGGCCTCCGGAGATGAGGGCGACGGCTTTGGGTTGTTTGCTCATGGGTACTTACCGGTGACTAGCGGGGCTTGCCTGGGGAAGGCAAGGATAGCAGATTCCGGTCCACGACTCACGGCAACATTTTAACGCAGAGGGTCGCTCCCGGCCTCCTGCCTCCCGCGACACTTGTCCATCCCTGTACATCGCGCAACAAAGACGCAGAGGAACGCAGAGAAAATATATTCATTCAAGCTACACTTCCCTTCACCTCCGGCATATGACAGAGGTGCAAAATACCTGAAAGTTCTTCTGGTTGGTTTTGTGGTAATGGCTTGATTCAGAAGCTCCTTAAAGATCGATATCCCTGTGATTTTATATGCTTATTATGCACGACCATGAAAAGCGCTGAAGCCTGATATATTATAAAACTCTGCGTTCCTCTGCGTCTTTGCGCCTCTGCGTTGGGTCTTTTCTCGAAATTCAGTGCAACCGCCCCTTGCCACGGCTCTGGCGGGCATCGGGTTCGGCCTGCGGCGTGGCATCGGTAACCTGTTCCAGCGCCTGGCGCGCCATGGCGGAGCCGGTGTCCTGCCACAGTTCAAGATTGTTGAGCGGATCCAGAGTCTGCTCCTGGCGCATGTTGCGGATCGCCTGCAGCACATCCATGGCCATCACAAAGGTCAGGGCCAGTTCGGCGTACAGGGGTGACAGGGGATCGCGGCTGTCGCCCAGGTGCCGGTAGGCGCTGCGACCCAGATCCACGTAATAGCTGACCCGGACCCGTCGCCGTTCGGCGCGGCGCGGGAACAGGCCACAGTATAGCAGGCACTGATCGCCCACCTCCCGTAACTGCTGCTGTTGTTCGCGCCCCTGACTGAGCGCCGCCTGGAGATAGTCCAGCGCCAGAACCCGCTGGGTCATCTCCGGTCGGCTGAGATAGCGCATCAGGGTAAAGACCAGATAGCTTTCGAGATCCGGCTCCAGCTGAATCCCGGCCCGTTGCTCGGCATCGCTGACCAGACTGTGCCACTGGGATAGCTGACCGTTTTCACTCTCCACCACGACATGCCTCCTGAAATGATCGCCCTCAAATTAAATCATCGACCCTTTTACCGCCAACTTGAAGCTTCTGCGCCACCGCCGGATCAAATCCTGACTTGCCATATCCAAAAAACCGTATCTCATATGGTTATCACGGGGCAGTGGCGCGGCTATAATGTGCGCTCTTTTCGCCCTGACCCACATATATAAAGGTATCAGCTTGAGCAAATCACGCCAGATCGCCGAGGCCCGCACTTTTCAGGGGTTGATCTTCGCCCTGCAACGCTACTGGGCCGAACAGGGTTGCATTGTCCTGCAGCCCTACGACATGGAGGTGGGCGCGGGGACCTTTCATACCGCCACCTTCATTCGCGCCATCGGCCCCGAGCCCTGGGCCGCGGCCTATGTGCAGCCCTCGCGCCGGCCCACCGACGGCCGTTATGGCGAGAACCCCAATCGCCTGCAGCACTACTACCAGTTCCAGGTGGTGATCAAGCCGTCGCCGCTGGATATCCAGGAACTGTATCTGGGTTCCCTGCAAATGCTCGGCCTCGATCCGCTGGTGCACGACATCCGTTTTGTGGAAGACAACTGGGAATCACCGACCCTCGGCGCCTGGGGCCTGGGCTGGGAAGTGTGGCTCAACGGCATGGAAGTGAGTCAGTTCACCTATTTCCAGCAGGTCGGCGGACTGGACTGCAAACCGGTCACCGGCGAAATCACCTACGGCCTGGAGCGCATCGCCATGTACCTGCAGGGCGTGGAAAGCGTGTTCGATCTGGTCTGGACCGACGGCCCGCGCGGCAAGGTGACCTACGGCGATGTGTTTCATCAAAACGAAGTGGAGCAATCCACCTACAACTTCGAACACGCCGATGTGGCCGATCTGTTCCACCAGTTCGATCAGGCCGAGAAGATGAGTCAGCAACTGATCGAGGCGCAACTGCCCCTGCCCGCTTATGAACAGGTGCTCAAGGCCTCGCACAGTTTCAACCTGCTCGATGCGCGCCATGCTATCTCGGTGACCGAACGCCAGCGTTATATCCTGCGTGTGCGCAATCTCTCCCGCGCCGTGGCCGAGGCCTATTATGCCGCCCGCGAATCCCTCGGCTTCCCGATGTGCCGGGAGGGCGTCAAATGAGTACTCCCGTCACCCAAACCGGCGATTTTCGAAAAGACGGCCACCGGGATCTGCTGGTCGAGATCGGCACCGAGGAGTTGCCGCCCGGCGCCCTGCTGGCCCTTTCCGCTGCCTTTGAGGAGTGGGTACGTTACGGACTTCAGGAAAGCCGCCTGGGCAACCTCGAAATTAAACAATATGCCAGCCCGAGAAGACTGGCGTTGTTGATAAAAGATCTGCCGGAATCCACCCCGGACCGCACCATCGAGCGAACCGGCCCGCCCGCCACGGCCGCGTTCGACGAAGAAGGCTGCCTGACCAGAGCGGGAGAAGGCTTTGCGCGTAAATGGGGCGCCAGCGCAGAAGATCTTAAAACCAATGACCAGGGCAAGGTCGTTGTTCAGCAATATGAAACCGGTCTCGCCGCCGCATCCCTTATCCCCGATATCGTGCGCCAGGCACTGGACAGGCTGCCCATTCCCAAACGCATGCGCTGGGGCGATCTGGATGCCTGGTTCGTGCGCCCGGTGCACTGGGTGGTGTTGCTGTTTGGCGATGAAGTGATCGAGGCGGATATCCTGAGCGTGACCAGCGGCCGCGAGACCCGGGGTCACCGCTTCCACCATCCCGACGCTATTTATATCCCCGCGCCCACCGAATACGAGGTGTTGCTGGAGAGCGAGGGCAAGGTCATTGCTGACTTCGATCGCCGGCGCACCGCCGTCAAAGCCCAGATTGAACAGGCTGCCAGTCAACACCAGGCCCATGCCGTGATCGATGGAGCGTTGCTCGATGAGGTGACCGCCATGGTCGAATGGCCCGTGGCCGTCATCGGGCGCTTCGACGAACGTTTTCTGGAGGTCCCCCGGGAGGCGTTGATATCCACCATGAAAACCAACCAGAAATATTTTCATCTGGTGGATGACAAGGGTCAGCTGCTGCCGCTGTTTATCACCGTCAGCAATATCGAAAGCAAACAGCCCGAACAGGTTCAACAGGGCAATGAGCGGGTTATTCGTCCGCGCTTCGCCGATGCCGAGTTTTTCTGGCAACAGGACAGGCAGACCCCGCTTCACCAGCGCCTCGAGTCGCTCAAGAACGTGGTGTTCCAGAAAAAACTGGGCACGTTGTATGACAAAACCCGGCGGGTGGAACAACTGGCCGGGACTATTGCTGAACAACTGAACGGTGACAGGCAACTGGCCGTGCGCGCCGCGCAATTATCCAAATGCGATCTGATGACCGAGATGGTGGGTGAATTTCCCGAACTGCAGGGCATCATGGGCCGTTACTATGCCGAACTCGACGGTGAAGACCCGCAGGTCGCCCGGGCACTGGATGAGTATTACAAGCCGCGTTTCGCCGGCGACGATCTGCCCGAGGAGGTCATCAGTCAGTCGCTGGCCCTGGCCGATCGGCTCGATACCCTGCTCGGCATTTTCGCCATCGGCCAGATCCCCACCGGCGACAAGGACCCCTTCGCCCTGCGTCGCGCCGCGCTCGGGGTCTTGCGCATTTTGATCGAACAGCAGCTCGATCTGGATTTGCAGGAGCTGTTGCAGCAGGCGGCGAGTCAGTTTGACAAAACGCTCGGGGCTGACGACGCGGTAGTGCCGGTGATCGACTTTGTGCTCGAACGCCTCAAGGCCTATTACCGCGATCAGGGCATTCGCGCCGACGTGCTGGACGCCGTCACGGCCAACCAGCCCACCCGGCCGCTGGATATCGAGCAGCGGCTCAAGGCGGTGGATCACTTCCGCCAGCTGGAGGCCGCCGAAAGCCTGGCCGCCGCCAACAAACGCATCGGCAACATTCTCAAGAAAGTCGACGGCCCGTTACCGGACAAGATCGATCCGACGCGTTTCGCGGAAAAGGCGGAAAAGGCCCTGTACGAAACCCTGGACGGCCTGCAGCAGCAGGTCCAGCGACAGATCGATCAGGGCGATTACCAGCCGGCCCTGACAGCCCTCGCCGGCCTGCGCGAGCCGGTGGATCGGTTTTTCGACGAGGTGATGGTAATGGCCGAGGACGACAAATTGCGCAACAATCGCATTGCCTTGCTGAACAACCTGCATCAACTGTTTATACAAATCGCGGACATTTCCCGTCTGCAAGGATAAGCATATGAACCCCGACTCCTATGACGAGATGCTCAAAGCCGTGCAGGCCTTTCATGACAAACACGATTTCAAGGGCACCGGCGGCGAGGACATGCCCTATCGCATCGCCCTGATGACCGAGGAACTGGGCGAGATCTCCGCCTGCGTTACCAAGGGCAAGGACAGGGAACAACTGGCCGAGGAAGTCG
>JBKGZJ010000097.1:0-8489 GCA_046545635.1 Thiohalophilus sp.
ATGGATGCCGGCAACATGCTCAAGCCGGCGCTGGCGCGCGGCGAGCTGCACTGCATCGGCGCCACCACGCTGGATGAGTATCGCAAGTACATTGAAAAGGACGCGGCCCTGGAGCGCCGTTTCCAGAAGGTGCAGGTGGACGAGCCGAGCGTGGAAGATACGGTGGCCATTTTGCGCGGTCTGAAAGAGAAATACGAAGTCCATCACGGGGTGGATATCACCGACCCGGCGATCGTCGCCGCAGCCACCCTGTCACACCGTTATATTACCGATCGGCAATTGCCGGACAAGGCGATCGATCTGGTGGACGAGGCGGCCAGCCGGATTCGCATGGAGATCGATTCCAAGCCCGAATCCATGGATAAACTCGATCGCAGGCTGATTCAGCTCAAGATCGAACACGAAGCACTGAAAAAAGAGAGCGACGAAGCCTCGCTGGAGCGCCTCGGCAAGCTGGAAGAGGAGATCAGCAAGCTGGAACGCGAATACCACGATCTCGAAGAGATCTGGAATTCGGAAAAAGCCGCGGTACAGGGCTCCCAGCACGTCAAGGAAGAGCTGGAACGGGCCCGCATCGAACTGGATACCGCGCGCCGGGCCGGCGATCTGACGCGCATGTCCGAGTTGCAGTACGGCAAGATCCCCGAACTGGAAAAGCAGCTGGAGATGGCGTCCCAGGCCGAGGTGCAGGAAACGACCCTGCTGCGCACTTCGGTGACCGAAGAGGAGATTGCCGAAGTGGTCTCCAAGTGGACCGGCATCCCGGTCTCCAAGATGCTCGAGGGCGAACGCGACAAGCTGCTGCGCATGGAAGAGGCGCTGCACCAGCGCGTGGTCGGGCAGGACGAGGCGGTCAAATCGGTGGCCGACGCCATTCGCCGTTCGCGTGCGGGGTTGTCCGATCCCAACCGGCCCAACGGCTCATTCCTGTTCCTCGGCCCGACCGGGGTGGGCAAGACCGAACTGACCAAGTCGCTGGCTTCCTTCCTGTTTGATACCGAGGACGCCATGGTGCGTATCGACATGTCCGAGTTCATGGAGAAACACTCCGTGGCCCGGTTGATCGGCGCCCCGCCCGGCTACGTCGGCTATGAAGAGGGCGGTTATCTGACCGAAGCGGTACGCCGCAAACCTTACTCGGTGATCCTGCTCGACGAGGTCGAAAAGGCCCATACCGATGTATTCAACATTCTGTTGCAGGTGCTGGATGACGGGCGCCTGACCGACGGCCAGGGCCGCACGGTCGATTTTCGCAACACGGTGATCGTCATGACCTCCAACCTGGGCTCGCAGCAGATCCAGGAGATGGCCGGCGAGGAAAACTACGAGGCCATGAAAGCCACGGTGATGGAGATCATCGGCCAGCACTTCCGCCCCGAGTTCATCAACCGGGTGGATGAGGTAGTGGTGTTCCATCCGCTGGCCCGCGAACAGATCCGGGCCATCGCCGGCATCCAGTTCGATTACCTGCGCCAGCGGCTGCGGGATCGGCACATGGATGTCGAGCTGACCGAAGCCGCGCTGGACAAGATTGGCGAAGCCGGCTTCGATCCGGTCTATGGCGCCCGGCCGCTCAAGCGCGCCATCCAGCAACAGGTGGAAAACACCCTGGCGCAGGAGATCCTCTCCGGCAAGTTCGTGCCCGGGGATGTGATCAAGGTCGATGTCGAAGACGATCGGTTCGTCTTCGGCAAATCCGACCGCAAGGCCTCCGCGGCTTGAGAAAGATAACCACGAAGACGCGAAGACACGAAGAAGATATTTTAATGCCGGCTTATGCCGGCATTTTTTTGTCAGGCCTTGTTTTTATGAAAATTGCGGTAGTGTTGAGCTTACATTTTTGAACAAGCAAAGGTCTGGTTTAATGTTTTTCGTGCCTTCGCGTCTTCGTGGTGAATGTTTTTTTAAAAGTGCATGTTCATGATGCGCTGGCGGGCGCGGCGGTAGTCGTCCCGGGCAATGATGCCTTCGTCCGACAGGCGGCACAGTTCTTTCAGTTCGATGGCGAGCATCTCTTTTTTGTCAAAGGTAATCGCCTGGCTGGCGGCGAGGATGCGGGTGCGCAGTTCGGCCACAAAGTGGCGAAAGCTTTCGGGATCGGGCTTGTTGTACAGCAGGCGCAATAGCGGGCAACTGCCGTAGCGGCTGCGAAACTCGGTGACATTGGGTGAGTAGTAGATAAACAGGATGAGAAAACCGCAGCTCAGTAATATAAAGGTAACGATAAACGGCAACAGGCGATTCAGTGTCTCGGGATCCTGATGCAGCCAGAGATAATAGCCGAACGCCACAGTGGCCAGCGCGAAATAGATCAGCCCCAGCAACCAGCGCCAGGCGATGCGCCGGTGACGCACCGGCCAGGGCTCCAGCATGCCCAGGTTGAGATGATAGTTTTGCCGTCCGAACAGATCCTGATTAATGACCTTGACGAACTTGTCATTATAGATTTCGATGCGCCGCAGCTGTCCCATGCTGCGTGACTGCTGGGACAGTACCGTGTTGATCCGCCGGTTACCGGCGGGGGATGTCGTGGGGTCGGTGACGCTCATCAGGCCCGTCTTGTTTTGGTTCCGCGTGGTGCATCATAGCCCAGCTACGGGTGCCACGACAGCTGCCGGAACGCTAAAATCAGCCCTTGCTTATATGGACGAACTCACCTGATGGCCGGGTGTCATAAGGTAATCCCGCGCTGCTGACGGGGTATTGATGCAATCTGCAACCCGGCGTTGCGGGAGTGGCAAAAAAGCTGCAATCCGCAGGGCCGGCAACGGTTTTGTCGACCGGGGCACGTAAACGCATGCATCGGAGGAAGGGTTTGTACTATCATGTCGCAATCCCGCTGTGAGGTCACAGAATGTGATTCCGGTGAACAGCCTGCTCAGACGGGCGAGCAAGAACAAACAATTATTACAGTAAAAACGAAGACTTAACTGAAGGTATACGAGGAGGACTGAATGTCTATTAATCGCCGTGAATTTATCCAGCTGATGGGTATGGCTGCGGCTGCAGGCATGTTGCCGGGTTGCGACAACAAGTCAAGCGGTTCAGCCGGAGTGACGACCACCGGACAGGGCAAGGCGCCCGAAGATATGTACAACGTGCCCAGGTTCGGCAATGTCACTTTCATGCACATGACCGACTGTCATGCCCAGCTGAAACCGGTCTATTTCCGTGAGCCGAACGTGAACCTGGGACTGCACGATGCCCGTGGCCGGCCGCCGCACATTGTGGGTAACGAGTTGCTCGAGCACTACGGGATCAAACCCGGCACCCCCGAGGCGCATGCTTTTACCTATCTGAATTTCGCCGAAGCGGCCGAAAAATACGGCAAGGTCGGCGGTTTCGCGCATCTGCAAACGCTGGTCAAAAAACTGCGCTCCGATCACGGCGCTAACCGGACACTCATGCTGGACGGGGGCGATACCTGGCAGGGTTCCGGGACGGCCTACTGGACTCGTGGCAAGGACATGGTCGGCGCCTGTAATCTGCTCGGCGTGGATGTGATGACCGGTCACTGGGAATTCACCTACCGCGACGAAGAGGTCATCTCCAACATCAAGGATTTCGACGGCGAATTTGTCTGTCAGAATGTCCGGGTCAAGGATGAAGCCAGCTTTGATTACAAGTTCGAGGATTTCGAAGGCTTTGACATGGATTCCCTGCATGCCTTCAAGCCCTATACCATCAAGGAGATGGAAGGCGGCATCCGCGTGGCGGTTATCGGCCAGGCATTCCCCTACACCCCGATCGCCAATCCGGGCGAACGCTTTATCCCCGACTGGACGTTTGGTATCCGCGATGACGCCATGCAGGCGATGGTCGATACCGTGCGCGAAACAGAAAAGCCCGATGCGGTCGTCGTCCTCTCGCATAACGGCATGGATGTGGATCTCAAGATGGCGAAACAGGTCACTGGTATCGATGCCATCTTCGGCGGCCATACCCACGACGGCATGCCCGGCGCCATGAAAGTGAAAAACAAGGGTGGCACCACGCTGGTGACCAATGCCGGTTCCAACGGCAAGTTCCTGGGTGTCATGCAGTTCGATATCCGCAACGGCAAGGTTCAGGATTACGATTACAAACTACTGCCGGTCTTCTCCAACTTCCTGGAGCCTGATCAGGAGATGCTCAAATATATCGAAGAGGTCCGCAAGCCCTATCTCGATACCCTGAACGAAGAACTGGCGGTGGCCGAGGATGTGCTCTATCGTCGCGGTAACTTCAACGGCACCTTCGATCAGATTATCTGCGATGCACTGCGTGAAGTGGGTGGGGCACAGATATCCTTCTCGCCGGGCTTCCGCTGGGGCACCTCGGTATTGCCGGGGCAGCCGATCACCATGGAGCACGTGCTGGATCAGACCTGTCTGACTTACCCGGAAACCTACGTCGACGATATGACTGGCGAGAATATCAAGCTGGTTCTGGAAGACGTGGCTGATAACATTTTTCACGAAGATCCCTATCGCCAGCAGGGCGGGGACATGGTGCGCGTCGGCGGACTGGATTACACCATCGATCCGACCGCCAGGATGGGCAACCGTATCAAGGACATGCGTCTGGATGATGGCACCCGGATCGAGGCCGACAAGGAGTACAGCGTGGCCGGGTGGGCCTCCGTGTCACCCAATCCGCGCGAAGGCAAGGACATCTGGGATGTGGTCGCCGAGTATCTTCGTGCCGAGAAAGTGGCGACCGTCAAGAAACTCAACACCCCAAAGCTGGTCAACGTGAAAGGCAACCCCGGCCTGGCGGACTACAACGCCTGATCGGTTGTCGGATAATGACCGAAAAAGGGGAGCATTCGCTCCCCTTTTTTAGTTTCCAGGTTCTAGATGTGAAAATCCGGAACCACGAAGGCTCGAAGTCACGAAGAGTCTTTATCAATATGCAGGCTGTGTAATTACAGGGTCAACACAAAGCGCTTTATTTCGTGCCTTCGTGCCTTCGTGTCTTCGTGGTGAAAATCAATCTGGAATGATTGTCGTATGCCTGTGCAGCTTGGCCTGGGGTTATTGTTCGGCACCTTCTTTTTCTGCCAGCTGTTCCCGGGTGGCCGCATCGGTAACGGGCAACGCCTGCCAGGCGCCGGTGTGTTCGGCGATGAGTTCGGCGAGAAACTGGATATGTTCCGGGCGATCATTGAGTGCCGGGATGTAGTCGAAGCGTTCACCGCCGGCTTCGAGAAAGAACGCCCGGTTCTGCATGTCGATCTCCTCCAGGGTTTCCAGGCAGTCGCTGGCAAAGCCGGGGCTGATCACCTGCACGTGACGCACGCCTTCGCCGGGCAGCGCCTTGAGGGTGAAGTCGGTATAGGGCTGCAGCCACTCCTCCCGGCCGAAGCGGGACTGGAAGGTGACCTGCCAGGCGGCGTCGGCCAGCCCGAGCTGTTCGGCCACCAGCCGGGCGGTTTTGTGGCACTGGCAGAAATAGGGATCGCCGGCCAGCAGATAGCGTTTGGGCAGACCGTGGAAGGAGAACAGCAGTTTTTGCGGCGTGCCGTGTTGCTGCTGGAATTGCCGGATACTGTTTGCCAGCGCGTCGATATAGCCGGGGTGATCGTGGTAGCTGGTCAGCATATGCAGCTCCGGCAGCCAGCGCCAGGTTTTCAGCTCGTCGGCAAGGGCGTCGAAGGTGGAAGCGGTAGTGGTGGCCGAGTATTGCGGGTAGAGCGGCAGCACCAGGATGCGGCGCGCCCCGGCGGCCTGCAGTCTGGCCAGGCCGTCGGCCAGCGGGGGGGTGCCATAGCGCATGCCCAGGGCAACCGTCACCGGTTGTTGAAACAGCTTCTCCAGTGCCGGTTGCAGGGCCCGGGCCTGTTTGCGGCTGTAGACCAGCAGCGGTGAGCCCTCCTCACGCCAGACGCTGGCGTAGGCATGGGCCACCTTCGGCGGGCGAATACGCAGGATCACCCCGTGCAGAATGATGCGCCACAGCCAGCGGGGCATCTCCACGATGCGCGGATCGGCGAGAAACTCGGCCAGATAACGGCGCACCGCCGGGGTATCCGGCGCGTCGGGGGTCCCGAGATTGGTCAGCAGAATGCCGATCCGATCGGGTTGATCGTGGGTGAAACCGGGGGAGCCCTTGAAAGCCATGCGCCAGACCTTGTTGATGAATGTAGCGGGGATTATCGCGGAGTTTGCGCACCGGCAAAAGTGGCAAATATACTCCGCAACGGTTTATCAGCAGAATGGGGCGGACATGGCAGCGACGCGGCGCGGGGTATTTGTGGATACCGGCAGTCTGACAGCCGGCGGCGTGGAAGTGCCGGATCTGGATTTTAGCGCCATCAGGGCCCTGCCGGTTGAGTGGCACTATTATTCGGCAACCGACCCTGACCAGGTCGTCGAACGCCTGCAGGGCGCGGCGGTGGTGGTGACCAACAAGGTGGTACTGGATGCCCCGCGACTTGCCCGACTGCCGGATCTTGAATTGATCGCGGTCGCGGCCACCGGCGTCAACAATGTGGATCTGGGTGCGGCCCGGGAGCAAGGTATTCAGGTGTGTAATGTCACCGGTTACGCCACGCCCTCGGTAGTACAGCATGTGTTCATGCTGATACTCTGTTTATCGCGTCGCCTGCCGGCCTATACCACGGCCCTGCAACAGGGGTGCTGGCAGCAGAGCCCGCATTTCTGCCTGCTCGACTATCCCATCGAGGAGTTGCAGGGCAAAACCCTGGGCATCATCGGTTATGGCGAACTCGGCCGGGCGGTGGCGCGGATGGGGGAGGCATTCGGCATGTGGCCGTTGATCGCGCGCCGCGATCCGCAGGATCAACGTTCGGGGCGAGTCGAACTGGCGGAGCTGTTGCAACAGGCCGATGTGGTCACCTTGCATTGTCCGCTGAGCGAACAGACCCGTGGCCTGATCGGGGCTGAACAACTGGCATTAATGAAACCGGATGCTATGTTGATCAATACGGCACGCGGCGGCATCGTTGATGAATTGGCACTGTATGAGGCCCTGGCGAACGGTCGTCCCGGTGGCGCAGGGATCGATGTTCTGGACCGGGAACCCCCGGGTGAGGAGAACCCGCTGTTACAGGCCAGGCTGGAGAATCTCATTGTAACGCCGCACATTGCCTGGGCGAGCCGGGCTGCCCGCCAACGTCTGCTCGATCAGGTGGCGCGGAACATCGACAGCTGGTTGTGCGGCGGGCCGCTGCGTAATACGGTGGCTTGAAACCGCTTTTTCGGGCAGCCTGCAAAACCCGTCACACAGGTCATCGGTGGGCCTGTGATTGACATCACAGATAGATCCGCCAAAACACCGTTTCATAAGCGCCCGACAATCATGTGGCACGGCAGCGAACGAGCCCTGCCCGGCCACGGACACGCGCAAGCGACTCTTAAAGGGAGTGAAATAATGATACGACACTATGGATTACTGCTGGCCATGCTGCTTGGCAGCGGCCAGCTGGCTGTCGCCCAACAGGCGACCGAAACCGATCAGCAGACCATGCCTGCCACAGCGGCGGCTGAACAGGAAGAAGACACTGGCGAGGCGCAGGATGCGGCCAGGGAACAAAGCGGGTTTTCTTCGGGCAGCGTGATGCGTTCGGCCTTTACCACCCGCGTCGAGGATCGTGAGCCGGTGGATGATGTCGAGCGGCTGGAGAACGACACCCGGGAAGTCTATTACTTTACCGAACTGCGCGATATGGAAGATCAGACCGTCCTGCACCGCTGGGAATATCAGGGCGAGGTGATGGCGGAAGTCGAGTTCAACGTCAAGGGGCCGCGCTGGCGGGTCTGGTCCAAAAAACGGATTATGTCGGACTGGACCGGTGAGTGGACCGTGTCGGTGATTAATGCCGCCGGGGAAGTGGTGAGCACCGACAGCTTTAGCTATGTTGAAGCCGCTTCGAGCGCCGATGATACCGGGGAGACTGAAGAGGCGCCGCCCGAAGAAGATGATGATGAAAATTCCGACGGGGAAGCGGGCACTGACAGCATGACACCGGACACCGACTCGTCCACGCAGGACTAAAACCGCCTTTATTCAACGACTCAGAAAATAATGTTCAAGGCCTTTCACATCCGTGAGGGCCTTGCGACATTTACCCCGTCCCGGGATGACATTTCGAACTCCCCTGCTACTGTATAAAAGCGGCCTGTCGCCGCGCGACTTCGATACAGGTTTCCCGCACCGAGGCAGCTTCGGAGGGAGGGGCGTATGCAGGAAAAACCGTATGAACCCGTGATTGGCCAGTGGTATCTGGACAGGGATAACCGGATTTTTGAAGTCGTGGCCAGTGATGATGAGAGCATCGACATCCAGTTTTTTGACGGCGGCGTGGAAGAAGTGGATTGGGAAGTCTGGGATGAACTGGCGGTGACGACGATCGCCGAACCCAGTGACGGCAGCGGGCCGTTCGATGAATTCGATGACGAACTGAATATTCTGGCCGAAGATTACCACCCCAGCCCCGAATGGTCGTAAGGGCCGTTACCGGCCCTGAACCTTTGCGGATTATTTAT
>JBKGZJ010000098.1:0-8479 GCA_046545635.1 Thiohalophilus sp.
ATCTCGTAACGCGGCTCGTCCGTGCGGGTCTGCGGCCCGAAACCGATGTACCAGAACAGCGCGGCAATCACGCCGATGAGCACATAGCTCATCCAGGTGGGGTAGCGAGGCTGGGGTTGCTCGTTCTGCGCCATCCCCTGAGTATAGTGGCAAACCGCCGATTGAACACAGCAGAGATACCCGCGCTTGCATGAACATTTCAGGAGTCCGCGAACGGCGGACAATTTAGGCAAGAGCAGGCGAAAAGTCGGGATTTACGGATGTTGATCGTCCCGCAAGGTGCTTTGTCTGGACGGGTGTCGAGAACGAACCGGTCAACAGGAATTGCCGGGTATGGCCGATCAGCTTCGGTTTTGCATGATAAAGGGATGAGTCGCGGGCAAGCCCGTGAATTAACAGGACGTGTTCATTGCTGTGTATGATGTTCTCCCGGGGGGATACAAAAAAAATGAGACCAGGTTGCCCTGGTCTCATGTCGTGCTATTTCTCCCATTGTTTGAACGAGGCTTTCCAGTTTTCGATGCGGGGCTTGAACTTTTTGCCCTGTGACTCGATCGTCGAGGCGATGACGATCGCGATGACGCCGAGCGCGGCCAGGCTGGCCCAGCTACCGAAGTCGAAATGATGGACCAGTTCATACAACTGTTGCCCCAGACCCACAAGCATCAGTATTATGCCACCGGCGAAGACACTGCGCTGCTGTCTCTGAAAGCCCAGCACCATCAGACCAAGGCCCGTCGCAATGCACAACAGGGCGGCCACCAGCCCGGTAAACAGATGCAGGTTGAGCATCATACCCAGCACCAGCAAGCCGGAGGCGATGTAGCGATAGGCGTGTGCATAGGTGTGACTGCGCCGGGCAATGTCATAGACCATGGCGAACGTGATTACCCCGGCCAGCGGAATCACCATAACAGGGATCCCAGGCAGCATATTGAGCAGAGCGTCGCTCAGCAGGGGCATGGCCATGACCGCGGGCACCAGCGAGGCGAGATTGATCAGGTTTCGCATTGTCGAGTCGCTCTCAAAGATCAGGGATGCCTGGCGCAGGATATAGAACACCGTGATGGCAAGAACGGTCATCAGGAACAGATCGAGATCATAGAGCCACAGGCTGCGTCCCATCAGGATACCCAGTGGCAAGAACTGCAGACCCAGTGCGATGATCCCTTCCCGTGTGCGGGTGGCAAGATTGCCCTGTGACATCCGGTAGTTGAAAACGAGGCTGATAAACGTCAATGCCAGTACGACCAGCCCAACCAGGTGCGGATCGCGGATCGGCAGCAATAACATTACATTGCTGAGCAGGAACAGCATACTGAGCTTTCCCGACAGGCTGCGGACCAGCACGGTGAAGCCAAGCATGGTGGTGGGAACCAGCACCAGCATGGCGCCGGCGGTGGTGAGCAGGGCGGCGGCCAGACTGTCGACGCTCCAGGCCACGTAATGTGGATAGTGGCTCGCATCAATGCCGATCGTCTGGGAAAAGATCAACGCCCCCAGGATGGCAAAGTTGGCCGGCACCGACACCAGGGCAAGGGTCAGTAACAACCGGGCCCCCTTGCTTTCCCTGAGCCAGTGTCCACTGGCGATACCCACCGCTGCCAGTATGCCTGTATGACCCAGCATCAACATGTAGCGGTACACGTCATTACCGCTCTGCCAGCCCTTGACCAGGAAACTGTACATCGCGACCAACAGCGCCGCGGTGCCCAGGATACGAAGCAGTGCCGGCAAATTGTGCATCATATCGAAATTAGTTAGCCCACCCGCTTTGGTGGGCTGTTCGACTTGCCAGGTGTCCTGTTGTTCATTCATGGTCTTTCTCCTTGTTTAGCAATGCACTGAGTTCCTCTTTGAGCTCGTCCTGTTGCTCGCGCATGATAAACTTGCGTTCAACCGGATCCACGACCGGGTTGTCGTCAAGCATCAGCTCTGCCTGGCTGACATTGATCTCCCAGCGATCGAAGGTGTCTTCCAGTAACTTCGCCGCATCACTTTGCGTCTCAATACTGGCCTTCCGGGCCGAGCTGGTCGACTGTCGCGCTCGCATCAGCGTGAGCTTTTGTTTGACTTCGGCAAGGCGTTGCTCCGTCGAAGCGATGTCGGCCGAAAGTTTTTCACTGGTTTGCTGGTACTGGTTGAGGGATTGCTGCAGTTTCTCCGCCTGGGTTTGGCAATGCCGGCGTCGACTGACACACTCCAGCGCCCTGTCTTCATCCTCTTTGGCGCTTTCGACGGCCCGTTTGCGCCAGCGCTCGGCATTCTCCTGCTGCTCCCGGATTTGCTCCCGGAGCCGCGTTTCCTCGCGATGTACCTGCCCGAGCCGGACCCGGGCTTCGGCGACTTTCTTGCGCATGTCATCCAGAGTGGCCTGGACGACCGCGTCGTGGTTTTCGATTTCACCGACCACCTGATCAATCCGCGAGACCAGCGTGGTGGACAGACGTTTGAAGATAGACATGACACTTTCCCCTTGGTTGTGAGTGACGGAGAAAGTGTTGGCCATGGGAGCGGATAAATAAACTGAAACGGAAATTGTCCTGTATTGCTTTCCTTCAGGTATACTTGGACTATACTTTCCGGAGGTTTCAATGGGAGTGGATGGATGGCCCAGGCCGTAGCCCTGATCGACACGCTCAAACAGGCACTCAAAAACAGCCAGCTGACCTACGCCGAGGTCGCCAAACAACTCGAGATGAGCGAGGCCAACATCAAACGCATGTTTGCCTCCCGGCGCTTCACGCTGGAACGGCTGGAAGACATCTGTCGCCTGATGAAGATGGAGTTATCGGATCTTTTCCAGCTCCATGAGGAGACGCGCCAGCAGATCACCCAGCTGACCCTCGATCAGGAGCAGCAACTGGTTCAGGATGTGAAGCTGTTACTGGTCGCGGTGAGTGTCCGCAACCGGCTTACCTTTGAGGACATCCTCAACAACTATGATATCTCCGGGTCCGAGTGCATTCAGAAGCTGGCCACGCTGGACAGGCTGAAAATTATCGATTTACTGCCGGGTAACCGTATCAAGTTACGCATTGATGACAATTTCCGCTGGTTACCCAATGGCCCCATCGAGCGCTTTTTCGAAGATCAAATCCAGGGACAGTTTCTGAAATCCAGTTTCACCGGTGAGCTGGAAGAGCGGTTGTTCCTGTTTGGTCTGCTGGGGGATACGTCAGCGCGCATGCTGATAAACCGCCTGCAGTCCCTTGCCAGGGAGTTCACCGACCTGCACCGTCAGGACGCGCGACTGCCCCTGGACAAGCGGCACACGATCGGCCTGATGCTCGCCCTGCGGCCCTGGGATGCCGAAGTATTCCAGCCGCTGACAAAACAGAATGACTGAAAGTATACTAAAGATATACTCAAAAGCTACAATTAAGCTATTTGTGACATTATAGTTTATTTTCAGGTCACCTTTGTCGACACTGACTCTCAAGCCGACCGAACCAGGCCGCGAGAATCACGACAAGGGAGACCACCATGTTCAAGACACTGATTCGCCGGGTACTGAAAACGTTTTACCGCGTTGAGGTCAAGGGGCGCGAGCATTTGAAGGCGTTCGATGAACGCACTCTGGTCGTCGCCAACCACACCTCGTTTCTTGATGCTGTCTTGCTCTATGCCTACCTGCCGGTATCGGCGACGTTTGCCATCAATACCTATATTGCCCGAAGCTGGATAGGCCGTCTTGCCGCCCGTTTCGGTAACGTCTTTGCGATGGACCCGGCCAATCCTTTTTCCATTCGGGCCCTCATCCGGCGGGTCCGGCAGGGGGATTGTGTCGTGATATTCCCCGAAGGTCGGATCACCGTGACCGGTGCCCTGATGAAAGTCTATTCCGGTCCGGGCCTGGTCGCGGACAAAAGCGGGGCCACAGTACTGCCCATCCGTATAGACGGGGCGCAATATTCCCCCTTTTCACGCCTGCGTGGTCGTGTCCGGATCCGCTGGTTCCCTAAAATCACCCTGAATGTGCAGTCGCCACGCCGGCTTGAAGTGGATGCGCAGTATCGTGGCCGACAACGTCGTGAGCAGGCGGGTCGTCAGCTGGCCGATCTGATGACCGAGCTGATGTATGAAACCAGCGATCAGGATCAAACGCTGGTTGAGCGATTGCTCGAAGCCCGTCATATCCACGGGGGCTCGCATGGGGTGGTCGAGGACATCAATCGGGTCGCGTTGAATTACAACAGCCTGATTACCCGTTCCGTTGTCCTGGGCCACAAGCTGATCAGGCATTGCGGTGACGAGGAGCAAATCGGGGTGTTGTTACCCGGCACACTGGCGGCCGTGGCGACATTCTGGGGGCTGCAGTTCAACGGACGTGTGCCGGCCATGTTGAACTATACCGTGGGTGCCTCGGGCATGATCTCCGCCTGTGAAACCGCCCAGCTCAAGACCGTGATCACCTCGCGTCGTTTTGTCGAGCAGGCCAGGCTTCAGGAGGCGGTCAACACACTGGGTAAGCATGTCAATCTGGTGTACCTGGAAGAGGTCGCCGATCAGATCGGGATCGTCGACAAGGTCCACGGTTTGATCAAGAGTCGGGTGGCTGGCTGGCTGCGCCAGGGTCTGCCCCATGACAATAACAAGCCGGCGGTGATCCTGTTTACCTCGGGTTCCGAAGGGGCGCCCAAAGGGGTGGTATTGTCGCATCGCAACCTGCTGGCCAATATCCAGCAGCTGACGTCGCGCATCGATTTCAGCGCGCAGGATGTGGCACTCAATGCGCTGCCGTTGTTTCACTCGTTCGGTTTGACGGCCGGAATGATCCTGCCGTTGACCTCCGGCGTCAGGGTGTTCTTCTATCCGTCGCCGCTGCATTATCGCGTGGTGCCCGAGATCGCCTACGGCATCAATGCCACCTTGCTGTTCGGAACCAATACCTTCCTGGCCGGTTATGCACGATTTGCCGATCCCTATGATTTTTACAGCCTGCGCTACGTGTTTGCGGGTGCCGAAAAATTACAGGACGAGGTACGACGCACCTGGCAGGATAAATTCGGCGTGCGTATTTTCGAAGGTTACGGTGCCACGGAAACCAGCCCGGTCATTGCCGGCAACACCCCGCTGGCAAACCGCCCCGGTACGGTCGGCCGGATGATGCCCGGCATGGAATACCGTCTGGTGGACGTCCCCGGTATGACCGAAGGCCAGCGTCTGCTGGTACGCGGTCCCAACGTCATGCTCGGCTACTTGTTGCATGACAAGCCGGGCACCCTGGTGCCACCGGCCTCGGAAGCGGGCGAGGGCTGGTACGATACCGGTGACATTGTCACACTGGACGATGACGGCTTTATCCGGATCTGCGGTCGTGCCAAACGCTTTGCCAAGGTGGCCAGCGAGATGGTCTCGTTAACCTCGGTGGAAGTCATGGCCAGCAAGGCCTGGCCGGAGGGGATGCACGCCGCCATTGCGGTACCGGATGAACGCAAGGGGGAGCAGGTGCTCCTGCTGACCCACCGAGTCCGCGGATCGGGCCACGCTGTTGCAGCAGGCAAAAAATGACGGGGTTGGCGAGATCTGCGTGCCGCGCAAGATCCAGTGCGTGCCCGGGATCCCGGTGCTGGGGACAGGCAAAATCGATTATGTCGCCGCCAGCAAGATGGCAGGAGTCGGATCATGAATAAAGACATCTATCGTGTGCTGGTGACCCAGTTTCTGACCGCTTTTGCGGACAATGCCGTGCTGTTTACGGCGGTCACCCTGGTCATGCAGGAGATGCATCGCGGAAGCTGGTACATCCCGGCGTTGCAGGCGGCATTTTTGATTGCCTTTGTCTTGCTGGCCCCCTGGGTGGGACGTTTTGCCGATGCGCGTCCCAAACCCCGGGTCCTGTTTGGCGCCAACATCATAAAGGCCCTCAGCGCGGGGTTGCTGTTTATGCAGGTGGAGCCCCTGATTGCCTATGCGCTGATCGGGCTGGGGGCGGCCATGTATAGCCCGGCCAAGTACGGGATATTGCCGGAGATGGTCGATGAGCAATCATTGGTGAAGGCCAACGGCTGGATTGAAGGCTCGACGATTCTCGCCATTTTAGGGGGCACGGTCATCGGCGCCGCCGTCTCGGAATATTCCGTGACCCTGGCGTTACTGATGATCATGGCGTTATATAGCCTGTCGGCTCTGGTGGCGATGACGATTCGGCACACACTGGTCGCCAAAGACCGGGAGGGGTATACCTCGGTCGAGTTTTATCAGCAAATGCGCGGTTTGCTCACCTCGCCGCGTGCCCGCTTTGCCACCTTGGGCGTCAGCCTGTTCTGGGCCTCGGCAACGGTCCTGCGTGTACTGCTGGTAGCCTGGGCCCCGGTCGTTCTGTTTATCTATTCGACCACGGAGATCGCGTTGTTAACCATGTTTGTGGCGATCGGGATTGCCGTCGGTGCCTTCCTGGTGCCGCGCCTGATCCCCATGGCCTATTTACGCCGGGCCAGGATGGCCGCCTATGCGATGGGGGTGGTTGTCGTGTTGCTGGCGACCCTGGATAACCTCTGGCTGGTCCGTGTTGCACTGTTTATGGCCGGTGTCTGCGGGGGCCTGTTTGTGGTGCCGGTGAACGCGGCCCTGCAGGAGATCGGCCACAAGACCATTGGCAGCGGCGGGGCCGTGGCGATTCAGAACTTTTTTGAAAACCTGGCAATGCTGGTGGCGTCCGGGGTGTATTCCTACGTGGCCGGCGTCGGTGTCGATCCGGTCATCACCATGATATGGTTGGGTTTTCTGATTATCATTGCCACGGCGATCGTCTCCTGGCGGCTGCCCAGGGACACGGGAATATTGCTCGAAAAAAGCATGGCCGTGAGCTGACTCATTGATCTGTCAAGATTGGGTTATGAAGAAACTCCTCCTCTTATGCCATCTTTGTCTTGCTTTATATACAGGCGAAGTCGCCGCGTCTTCGTCTTCTGGCAATTTTGCGATCATCGATCGGCAGATTGCACAACACAAAAGCCAGAGCGGCGTGCTGGTACTCGACCGGGGCGAGGAGGCCTTGCTGGCACGGGCCTGGCTGGCCAACCAGGCCCAAGAGTCCATCGAGGTGCAGTATTTCATCTGGAGTAGCGACAACATCGGGATTCTGGCGGCCGAGTCACTGCTGCGCGCCGCCGAACGCGGGGTAAAAGTGCGTGTGATCGTCGATGATTTGATGATCGACGCCCCCGATGACAGTCTCCTGGCACTGGCATTACACCCCAATGTCGATATCCGGATTTACAACCCCAAGCATTCCGTTGGCACGTCGTTTTTCAAGCGAATGTGGAATGTGCTGACAGACTTCCGGGGCGTGAATCAGCGCATGCATGACAAGACCTTCATCGTGGATGACAAGGTCGCCATCACCGGCGGCAGGAACATGGCGGATGAGTACTTTGATTATAACCACACCTATAATTTCCGCGATCGTGACGCCCTGGTAATGGGGAAGGTCGTTGGCGACATCAAGAAGAGCTTTAACCGCTTCTGGCAAAGTGAATTGATTGAATCGGTAGAGAGCCGGTTCAGAGATAACGATCTTGTCAAAGGCGGCGGCCAGGATAAACAGGTTTTAAAAATCTATGACGAACTTCATGCTTACGCACAGTCGCCGGAAAACTTTGAGCCGGAAGTCAGGCAGGCGATCAGTCATTTGTCCAGCGAGTTCTCTGATCTGATTGATGAAGTAGTATGGTCAGAGGTCCGGTTTATCAGTGATATGCCGGGCAAGAACGAAGAGACCGACTCGCTGGGCGGTGGCGGTCTGTCGACTGCCGCCCTGGCGAAGCTGGTCGACAATGCCAAACAAACTATTCTGATCCAGTCCCCCTATCTCGTATTATCCGATGAGGCCATGGCCTTGTTTTTGTCAGCGCGCCAGCGTGGTGTGAACATCACCATCAGCACCAACTCGCTGGCCTCGACGGACAATCTGCAGGCATTCAGCGGCTATCAGGATCAGCGCGAGGATTTGCTGGAGATGGGGGTTAAAGTCTACGAGTACCGTCCCTACCCAAAGATTCAGAAGACCCTGCTGAAACGGTATCCCGATATCGAAGACAATTTGCCTATATTTGCCATCCATGCCAAAACCATGGTGGTTGATTCTGAAACAGTCTTTATTGGCACCTATAATCTCGATCCACGCTCACAGAATCTAAATACAGAGGTCGGCATTATCGTGGACAATAAACGATTGGGAAAGCTGCTTGAAAAGATGATTCGCATCGATATCGAGGAAGGCAACAGTTGGCCGGCCAGTGATGAGGTGGATGGATATGCCGCATTTAGTAAACGGGTCAGGGCTTCCTTCTGGTCATTACTGCCAATCCAGCCATTGCTTTGATAAGGCGCCCGGACGTCAGAAGCGACTGAGGCGCACAGCCTGTGCTGAACAGGTCATGACATACTGACTGTCAGTACTCAGATCCTATCGAAGAGTCTGGCCTTACCCGGTTTCTGCCGTCCTGCTTGGCCTGGTACAGCGCATCATCGG
>JBKGZJ010000099.1:0-8473 GCA_046545635.1 Thiohalophilus sp.
CCGCAATTCAAAATTTAAAATTCAACATTCAAGATTATTTTTCTCCGCGCCTCTGCGCCTCTGCGTCCTCTGCGTTATTTTCCAAAAGCTTATCTAATAGATGACTTTGACGTGCTCGTCACCGAGGCTGTCGCGCAGGCGGTGCAGGAGTTCGTCGGTGGGATGGACGCGCCAGGTCTCGCCCAGGGCGATCTGGGCGCGGGCATCGTCGCGCTGGTAGTCGATGATCACGGGACAGAAGCCTTCGCGAAACGGCGTCAGGGTGTGTTGCAGTTCGTTGACGAAGCCGTTGCCGGCTTTGTGGTGATCGACGCTGATCAGCAGTTTGCGCGCGAAGTGTTCGCGGGCCTGATTGATGTCGTAGATGCTGCGCGCGCTCATCTTGTAACCGCCGCTGTATTCATCGATGCTGACCTCGCCTTCGACCACGATCAGTTTGTCCTTGGCCAGCAAATCGCGATACTGCTGGAACGGTTCGCTGAACACGGCCAGTTCGATGCGGCCGCTGCGATCGTCGATGGTGATAAAGGCCATCCGGTCGCCACGACGGGTATTCATGGTGCGCATGGCGACGATCAATCCCGCCACCACCACGGTCTGATCCCGGGTCGGTTTGAGATCGACGATGCGCGCAGAAACAAAGCCGGCCAGCTCGGGCAGATAGCGTTCGATAGGGTGGCCGGTCAGATAGAGTCCCAGGGTCTGTTTTTCCGCCGCCAGGCGTTCATCCTCGCTCCATTCGGGCTGGCGATGATAGGCCACCGGGCCGCTGTCGGCCTCGGGTGCCATACCGATGCCGAACAGATCCTGCATGCCCACCGCCTGATCGCGGCTGTGCTGTTCGGCGGTCTTCAGTGCCGCCGGCAACGAGGCCATCAGGGTGGCGCGATTCTCGCCGAACACATCCAGCGCGCCGGCCATGATCAACGCCTCCAGGGTACGGCGATTGACTTTGCGGGTGTCGATGCGGCGGGTGAAGTCGAACAGATCGGCGAACGGCCCGCTGGTGTTACGCTCCGCGATCATGCTGTCGATGGCCGCGCCACCGACGCCTTTAATCGCGCCCAGCCCATAGACCACGGTCTGGTCATCCCGGGCGGTAAACCGGTATTCACACTGATTGATATCCGGCGGCAGCACGGTCAGTTGCATGTCGCTGCACTCGTCGATCAGCGTGACCACCTTGTCGGTGTTGTCCATGTCCGCCGACAGTACCGCGGCCATGAACGGTGCCGGGTAATGGGCCTTGAGCCAGGCGGTCTGGTAGGAGACCAGGGCATAGGCCGCCGAGTGGGATTTGTTGAAGCCGTAACCGGCGAACTTCTCCATCAGGTCAAAAATATAGGTGGCGGTCTTCTCTTCCACGCCCCGCTCCAGCGCGCCTTTGGTAAAAATATCGCGCTGCTTGGCCATCTCTTCGGGCTTTTTCTTGCCCATGGCGCGGCGCAGCAGATCCGCGCCACCGAGGGTATAGCCGGCCAGCACCTGGGCGATCTGCATGACCTGTTCCTGATACAGGATGACGCCGTAGGTCGGCTCCAGAATGGCGACGAGATCCGGATGGGGGTATTCGGGCTGTTTGCGCCCGTGCTTGACGTTGATAAAGTCATCCACCATGCCCGACTGCAGCGGACCGGGGCGAAACAGCGCCACCAGGGCGATGATCTCCTCGAAGCTGTCCGGTTGCAGCCGTTTGATCAGATCCTTCATGCCACGCGATTCGAGCTGGAACACGGCGGTAGTCTGGTTGGCTTTTAACAGTTCAAAGGTTTTTGCATCATCCAGCGGGATGGAGATGATATCGACCGGCGCCTCGCCGCGGGCCGCCTTGTCCTGATTGATGGCGCGCACCGCCCAGTCGATGATGGTCAGGGTACGCAGGCCGAGAAAGTCGAACTTGACCAGACCGACCGCTTCCACGTCATCCTTGTCGAACTGGGTAACGATGCTGCCGGATCCCTGCTCGCAATATAACGGCGTGAAGTCGGTCAGTTGCGAGGGTGCGATGACCACCCCGCCGGCGTGCTTGCCGGCGTTGCGTGCGCAGCCTTCGAGCATCCTGGCCAGATCGATCAGGCCGCGGACCTCTTCGTCCTGGTCATACAACTCCTGCAGCTGCTCTTCCTGCTCCAGCGCCTTGTCCAGGGTCATGCCCACTTCGAACGGAATCAGCTTGGCAATCCGATCGACATAACCGTAGGGATAACCCAGTACCCGCCCCACATCGCGCACCACCGCCTTGGCCGCCATGGTGCCGTAGGTGATGATCTGCGAGACTTTTTCGCGGCCGTAATAATCGGCCACGTAATCGATCACCCGATCGCGCCCCTCCATGCAGAAGTCGACATCGAAATCCGGCATGGAAACCCGTTCGGGGTTGAGAAAACGTTCGAACAGCAGATCGTATTTAATGGGATCCAGATCGGTGATGGTCAGGGCATAGGCCACCAGCGAACCGGCGCCGGAACCGCGTCCCGGTCCCACCGGCACGCCGTTCTCCTTGGCCCAGCGAATGAAGTCGGCGACGATCAGAAAGTAACCGGGAAAGCCCATGGAGATGATGACATCCAGTTCCATCTCCAGGCGGTCATAATATTCACGGCGAATGGTTTCATAATCCGGCGCGCGGGTATCGAAGAACTTGTTCAGCCGCGCTTCCAGTCCCCGGCGCGATTCCTCGCGCAGAAACTCGTCGATGGTCATGCCGGCGGGCACCGGGAAATCGGGCAGATAATTCTTGTCCAGCGTCAGCTCGACATTGCAGCGTTTGGCGATCTCGACTGTATTGGCCAGCGCTTCGGGCAGATCCTCGAACAGTTCGGCCATCTCCTGCGGCGTGCGCAGGTATTGTTGTTCGCTGAAACGTTTGGGTCGGCGCGGATCATCCAGGGTTCGCCCTTCATTGATACAAACCCGTGCCTCGTGCGCCTCGAAGTTGTCGCGCTCCAGAAAGTGCACGTCATTGGTGGCCACCACCGGCACATCGTGGGCGATGGCCAGCTCCACCACGGCATGCAGGTAATCCTCCTCCCCTTCACGCCCGGTGCGCTGCACTTCCAGGTAATAACGATCGGGAAACAGTACCTGCCACTGCTCGAGCCGCCGCGCCGCCAGTTCCGGATTGCCATTGAGCAGGGCCTGACCGACGTCCCCTTCACGGGCCCCGGACAGGGCAATCAAACCGTCGGTGGCCCCCTCCAGCCACTCGCGACTGAGGGTCGGCAGGCCCCGATGCTGACCCTCGATATAACTGCGCGAGACCAGCCGGGTCAGGTTACGATAGCCGGTATTATCCTGACACAACAGCACCAGGCGGCCGGGTTGATTGGGATCCTCCTCATTGTGCAACCAGACATCCACGCCGATGATCGGTTTGACGCCCGCGGCGATCGCCGCCTTGTAGAACTTGACCATGCCGAACAGATTGCACTGGTCGGTCACGGCCACCGCCGGCATTCCCGCGTCGGCCACGGCCCGGACCAGCGGCTTGATCCGCACCAGGCCGTTGACCAGTGAATATTCGGTATGCAAATGGAGGTGGACGAAGGAATCCATGGCGCAAAGTGTCAGATCAATCCGTCAGGAGTGCAAGACTTGACACCGGCCAGGGGCCATTTTATCGATCGCCGGTGACAATCCCTTCAAACCCGGTGGAGGGCGGAATATCGGGGATCGTGCAGGTAACCCACTGAAACACCAACACACTGAAGCCTGCCCTTTCCGTGCCCGCGCAATTATCTTCGGTGAATCCGGAGTTTTCGGTGACACCGGCGGTCAATAACGACCACTTCCGGGGGAACTACATCCAGTCCCTGTTCATCTGTTTGAACTGGACGCGCAGAAATTCCATCTGATCGGCGAGAATGCGGCGGTTGCGCAGCACCAGGTACTCGGCCAGATTGGGGACGTAGGGGATGGCCAGCAGCGGCATGTTGGCCTGTTCCGGCGAACGGCTGCCCTTGCGGGCATTACAGCGCTTGCAGGCGGTAACCACATTACGCCAGTGATCGCGACCGCCCCGGGACAGCGGCTTGACATGATCCCGGGTCAGCAGCGGATCGCGAAACTCGTGGCCGCAATAGAGGCAGGTATGGCGGTCACGGCGGAACAGTTCCCGGTTGCTTAACGGGGGGGTGGTGTAATGTTTGAGCGCCCTGTTCTCGCCGTGAACAGCGATAATGGAGTTGATTTCCAGCAGGCTCTGCTCACCGGTCAGCCGACTGTGGCCGCCGTGCAGCTGAAACATGTGCTCCCCCGCCGTCCAGGCCACCCGCCCGCGGGTATAGAGGCACGCCGCCTCCTCCCAGGGAACCCAGTTCACCGGCTGGCCATTGATATCCAATCGAAGAATCAAAGGTAACGACGACATCCTATTCTCCTGCCCCGAACCATATTATCGATTATTGTGCCTGATTCAATTTTATACCTGCTTTTTGACAGGAAAACAAATGTTTAGAACCCCAGGAGCCAGGGGCCAGGACCTGGGTGCCAGGAGTTCTGCCAACTGCGACTGACAACTGTCTACTTTGTTTACAAAAGCTTGCGCACCGGCCCGAAGCTGCGCCGGTGGATGTCGGTGACGCCAAGACGCTGCAAGGCGGCAATATGGGCACGGGTCGGATAGCCCTTGTGTTTCTCCAGCCCGTAGCCGGGGTACCGCCCGGCCAGGGCGACCATCTCCCGGTCCCGGGAGACCTTGGCCAGAATCGAGGCGGCCATGATCGCCGGCACGCAATTGTCCCCCTTGACCACGGCCTGCGCCGGACAGGGCAGCTCGGGGCAGCGATTGCCGTCCACCAGCGCCTCCAGCGGCGCCGGATCCAGCGCCGCCAGAGCCCGCTGCATGGCCAGCAGACTGGCCTGCAGGATATTTAACCGGTCGATCTCGGCCACCCCGGCCCGCGCCACGGCCCAGGCCAGCGCCTGATCCTGAATCTGCGCCGCCAGCTGTTCCCGACGCGCCTCGCTCAACCGTTTGGAGTCGAGCAGGCCGGGAATCGGACGGGCCGGATCCAGAATCACCGCCGCGGCCACCACCGGCCCCGCCAGCGGTCCCCGGCCGACCTCATCCAGACCGGCCAGGCGGTCTTTTTGCAGGGTAAATGTCCAATCTGTGTTCAAGTGCAAAATATCCCCTGTTGATGAGCCTAAATGCCCGGGTTATGTAATTGAATTTACAGGCTAAAAATGCGATTATTTTGGTTATGCCTCCGGCTCGGAGCGGCGTCGCATCACTCGCGTTGCGCCATTTTACCCCGAACCGCTGACCTGCCAACCGCAACAGAGCTATTTTAATGACAACAATCAGAACCGCCGTCATTGGTGTCGGTTACCTCGGAAAATTTCACGCCCAGAAATACGCCCAACTGCCCGCCTCGCAACTTGTCGGCGTTTGCGATACCAACCAGGATATCGCCCAAACGATTGCAAACGAACATGGTGTCGAAGTCTACGGCGATTATCATGATCTGATCGGTCAGGTGGATGCGGTCAGTATTGTGGTGCCCACCCAGAAGCATTACGAAGTCGCCAGGGTCTTTCTGGAAAATGGCGTGCATGTACTGCTGGAAAAGCCGATCACTTCGACGCTGGAACAGGGCCGGGAGCTGGTGGCGCTGGCCGAACGCAACAATCTGAAGTTTCAAATCGGCCATCTGGAACGTTTTAATCCCGCCATCATGGCGCTGGAGAACGTGCTGGTCGAACCCCTGTTTATCGAGACCCATCGAATTGCGCCCTTCAACCCGCGCGGCGCCGATGTGAACGTAATCCTGGATCTGATGATTCATGATATCGATATCATCCTCGATTTTGTCGGCTCGCCGGTCAGGGCGATTCACGCCAGCGGTGTACCGGTACTGTCTGATGAAATTGATGTTGCCAACGTCCGCCTGGAGTTTGAAAACGGCTGTGTTGCCAATGTCACCGCCAGCCGCATCAGCATGAAAAGCGAGCGCCGGATGCGCATCTTCCAGTCCGACGCCTATATCACTATCGATTTTCAGAACAAGCAGCTCGGCATTCATCGCAAGGGTAAAGGGGAAATGTATCCGGGCGTTGCCGAAATCGACAGCGAGGAACATGCCTTTGATCAGGGTGATGCACTACTGAGTGAAATCGGCGCGTTTCTTCAGGCCATTAATACCGGCGCCAGACCGGTCGTCAGTGGCGCCGATGGTTTGCGCGCCCTGGAGACCGCCTTTGAAATCAACCGGCAGTTGACCGAAAGTTGATTGCCCTGTATTTGCACTATTGAGGTAGCACCAACATGATCCCGATGGTTGATCTAAAAGAGCAATACCAGACCCTGAAAGCGGAAATCGATCAGGGTTTTGCCGAAACATTCGAAAATACCAGTTTTATCCTCGGCCCCAACGTCAAAAGCTTTGAGTCCGAAGTGGCCGACTACCTGGGAGTTAAACACGCTGTCAGCTGCGCCTCGGGTACCGATGCCCTGCATCTGGCGTTGATCGCCGCCGGCATCGGCCAGGGAGATGAGGTTATCACTTCATCGTTTACCTTTATTGCCACCGCCGAAGCGATACGCTATGTGGGGGCGATCCCGGTTTATGTCGATATACGCCCGGATACGTATAATCTGGATGCCGGGTTGATCGAAGCGGCGATTACAGACAAGACCCGTGCCATTTTGCCGGTCCATCTGTTCGGCCAGCCAGCCGACATGCCATCGATCATGGCACTGGCCGACAAGCATAACCTGAAAGTTATCGAGGATTGCGCCCAGTCCTTCGGCGCCGATATCAATGGCAAGATGACCGGTGGTATCGGTCTGGCTGGCGCGCACAGCTTCTTCCCCAGCAAGAACCTGGGTTGCTATGGCGACGGCGGCATGATCACCACCAATGACGATACGATTGCCGAAATGCTGTTGATGCTGCGCAACCACGGCAGCAAGGAGCGTTATTATCACGAGGTGGTCGGTTACAACAGCCGGCTGGATGAGCTGCAGGCAGTCATTCTGCGCGCCAAGTTCAAGCGTTTGCCGCAGTATAACCAGCAGCGCCGGCGTGTGGCGCAGCGTTATTCAGCGGGTCTGGCCGGCAGTGTCGTCACGCCGCCGCACGAGGACGGCCTGGGGACTCACGTGTATCATCAATACACCGTACTGAGTGATCAGCGGGAAGCTGTGATGAAAAAACTGGCGGACAACAAAATCGCCTCGGCCATTTATTATCCGGTACCCCTGCATCAACAAAAGGTTTTCGCCGACATCTGCAAGGATGTCAGCCTGCCGGTCACCGAGAAGATTGCCCGCCGGTGCCTGTCCCTGCCGGTTTATCCGGAGCTGAAGGACGAACAGATCGGTCAAATCGTCGATGTGATCCAGTCAATCTGAGCGCACCGCATTGAAACGGATAATGATCATTGCCGGGGAAGCCTCCGGCGATCTGCATGCCGCCAAGCTGGTGGAAGGCGTCAAACGGCGCCTGCCGGAGAGCGAATTTTTCGGTATCGGCGGCAGTGCCATGCGCAAGGCCGGGGTGGACATTCTGGTGGATTCCGCCGAACTGGCCGTGGTCGGCCTGATCGAGGTACTGGCCCACCGCAAGGTTATCTTCGGCGCACTCAATCAAATGCGTGACATTCTGCGTAGCGATCCACCGGATCTGCTGATTCTGACCGACTATCCCGAGTTCAATCTGCGCCTGGCGCGCACCGCCAAAGAGTGCGGTGTGAAAGTGTTGTATTACATCAGTCCGCAAATCTGGGCCTGGCGTCAGGGTCGGGTGAAAAAAATCCAGCAGCTGGTCGATAAAATGGCCGTGGTGTTTCCTTTTGAAGTCGACTTTTATGCCCGTCACGGCGTGCCGGTCACTTATGTGGGTCACCCCCTCGCCCACGAGGTGAAGGCCAGCGCCGATCGCGACACGCTGTTGCGGGAGTTCGGCCTGGATCCCGGCCGGCCCGTGGTGGGATTGTTTCCCGGCAGCCGACGCAGTGAAATCAAACGCCTGCTGCCGATCATCATCAATACTGCCCGTCTATTACAGCAGCAGCGGCCACAACTGCAATTTATCCTGCCGATCGCCTCGACCCTGAATCCGGCGCTGATCCGGGAGAACATGCCCGAACATGAGCTCGATGTTCACTACATCGAACACCGGCCCTACGACGCTATGCAGGCCAGCGATGCCATCGTGACCGTCTCCGGTACTGTCACCCTGGAAATCGCCCTGATCGGTACGCCGATGGTCGTGATCAACCGGGTCGCCTGGCTGACCTATCACATCGTCAAACGCATGCTGAAAATCAACCACCTGGCGCTGTGCAACATCGTCGCCCAGCGCCGTATCGTTCCCGAACGGATCCAGAATGATGCCACACCGGAGAGGATCGCGGGCGATCTGCTGCACATGCTGGACGATGAAACCTACCGCCGGGAAATCAAACAGGGGCTGGCCGAGGTGAGGCAACAACTGGAAAACGACAGCCACATCACCGACATCGCCAC
>JBKGZJ010000100.1:0-8460 GCA_046545635.1 Thiohalophilus sp.
CGTTAGGTCGTTAGGTCGTTAGGTCGTTAGGTCGTCAGAGTGTAACTGTGATCTTGTGACTTGCAACCTCGCGCCCTCACGCCCTTACGCTCTCACGCCCTCACGCCCTCACGCCCTCACGCTCTCACGCCCTCACGCCCTCACGCTCTCACGCCCTCACGCCCTCACGCTCTCACGTAATTACTCCTTGGGCGGTGGCGGCGCCAGCACTTCGCGGTTGCCGTTGGACTCCAGCGGCCCGACCACCCCGGCCTGTTCCATCGCCTCGACCAGGCGCGCGGCGCGGTTGTAACCGATACGCAGGCGGCGTTGTACCCCGGAGATCGAGGCGCGGCGGGTTTCGGTGACGATCTGGACGGCTTCATCATAGAGTGGGTCGGCTTCGACGTCATCGCCGCCGTTGCCGTTGACACCACCGCCGGCATCGGCCGGGCCGCTAAGCACTTCATCAAGATACTGGGGCTGACCGCTCTTCTTCAGATTATCGACCACGTTGTGTACTTCGTGATCGTCGACGAAGGCGCCGTGAATCCGCACGGGCAGGCCGGCGCCCGGCGGCAGGTACAGCATGTCGCCGTGGCCCAGCAGTTGCTCGGCGCCCATTTGATCGAGAATGGTGCGTGAATCGATGCGCGAGGAGACCTGAAAGGCAATCCGTGTCGGAATGTTGGATTTGATCAGGCCGGTCAACACATCGACCGACGGCCGCTGGGTCGCCAGGATCAGGTGAATACCCGAAGCCCGGGCTTTTTGCGCCAGGCGGGCGATCAGCTCTTCGACTTTCTTGCCGACCACCATCATCATGTCCGCCAGCTCGTCCACCACCACCACGATATACGGCATGGGCTGCAGTTCCTGAGCCGGCAGTTCCGAATCGGCCGGATGCAGCGGATCGAGGAGCGGCTGTTTGGCCTCCTGCGCTTCCCGCACCTTGCGATTAAAGCCGGCGATGTTGCGCACCTTGAGCGCGGACATCAGCCGGTAACGCTGATCCATCTCCGCCACACACCAGCGCAGCGCATTGGCAGCCTCTTTCATGTCGGTGACCACCGGGGCCAGCAGATGCGGGATGCCGTCGTAGACCGACAACTCCAGCATTTTCGGATCGATCAGAATCAGCCGCACCTCCCTGGGGCTGGCGTTGTAGAGCAGACTCAGGATCATGGCGTTCAGGGCCACCGACTTGCCGGCGCCGGTGGTCCCGGCCACCAGCAGATGGGGCATGCGGGCCAGATCCGCAACCGTGGGATTGCCGCTGATATCCTTGCCCAGCGCCAGAGTCAGGGGCGATTTGGCGTCGGCGAATTCGGGAGCCTTGAGGGTGTCGCTGAGACGCACCACTTCACGCTGTTGATTGGGGATCTCCAGCCCGACCGTGGTCTTGCCCGGGATCACCTCCACCACCCGCACACTCACGGCAGACAGGGAGCGGGCCAGATCCTTGGCCAGATTGGTGATCTGGTTGACCTTGACCCCGGCCGCCGGCTGCAGCTCGAAGCGGGTGATCACCGGGCCGGGATGGACCGCCACCACCTCGCCCTCGATACCAAAATCCTGCAACTTGAGCTCCACCTGGCGCCCCATCGCCTGCAGGGCCTCTTCGGAAATTTCGTTACGATCCCCGGGTTTGGCATCATCCAGCAACGACAGCGGCGGCAACGCGCCTTCCTGATCGCTGGTAAACAACGGCACCTGGCGCTCGCGCTCCACCCGCTTGCTGGGTACGGCCGGTTTCTCCTCCCGCTGGATCACCGGGGGTATGCGCCTGGCCTCTTTGACCTTCTGTTTTTCGACCTTGGAGATGTACTGCTGCGCGTGCTGTTTGCGTGCCCGGTATTCCTGAATCCGCGCCAGCAGGCCGGTAACCGCGGCGCGTACGCGGTACAGCACCCGCAGGGTCAGGGCGCCGATGCTGTCCATCAGCCACAGCCAGGAGAGATGTGTAAACAGGGTGACCCCGCTCAGAAACAGCGCCAGCAGCAACAGGGTGGCGCCCAGAAAGCTGAAGGCGGCGGCCATATTGACGGCGACATATTCACCCAGGATGCCGCCGCTGTTGGCCGGCAGCGAGGTCAGGCCGCCGACATCATGCAGTGCCGCCAGCCCGCAGCCGGACAGCAGGGTCAGCAGGAAGCCCGCCACCCGCATACCCAGGCCGCGGATATCGAACGGCTGGACATTGCGCCGATCCCGGTACAGGCGCCAGCCGGCATAGGCGACCATGAACGGGAACAGATAGGCAAGATAGCCGAACAGACTCAAAAAGACATCGGCGATCCAGGCGCCGGCCGGGCCGCCGAGATTGGCGATGCGTGGATGTACCCCGCCGCTGTGCGACCAGCCCGGATCGGCGGGGTGGTAACTCGCCAGTGCCAGTAAAAAGTAGAGCGCGGTAAAACCGAACACATACAGCGCGCCCTCTTTCAACGCACGCTGCAGATGGCCGGCCAGCGGCGGGCTCTCGGAGGCTGTTTTCTTGGCCTGGGGCAAAGTTTATCTTCTTTATCAAAAATGTACTATAACTTACTAACTTAAAAGGATAAATGCAATAGAGATGTACTATTGCAGGGCGGCCAGCACCACCTTCCCGGCCTGGACATTCAGTCCGGCAGCCAGCGCCGGCTGCGCTTCCCAGCCCGGCTCGGCCAGCCGCAGGATATAGGGAAGCAAGGGCGCAGACAACGCTTGCGAGGCCGTTCTGGGCACGGCGCCCGGCATATTGGTCACCCCGTAGTGGACGACCTCTTCCCAGAGAAACGTCGGGGCATCGTAGCTGGTGGGTCGGGTGGTCTCGATACAGCCGCCCTGGTCCACCGAAATGTCGATGATCACGCTGCCTTTGGGCATGCGCCGGACGGTCCCGGCGGACACCAGGTGCGGTGCCCTGGCCCCGGGAATCAGTATCGCGCCGATGAGCAGATCCGCGCTCTGCACCGCCGTCTCGATGGCACTGGCAAAGGCGTGACGCCCGCTGACATTGGGGCCGATAAGCCGGGCCTGCTGCAGCTTGTCCCGATTGCGGTCGAATACGGTGACCCGGGCGCCCATCCCGGCCGCCATGCGCGCCGCGCTGGTGCCGGCCACCCCGGCGCCGAGAATCACCACATGGCCGCGCTCGGTGGTCGGCACCCCGCCGAGCAGCACGCCCCGCCCCCCGTGGTGCTGATACAGCAGGTTGCTGCCGGTCTGGCTGGCAATGCGCCCGGCGATATCGCTCATCGGCGCCAGCAGCGGCAGCGACTGTCCCTCGCTAACCGTCTCAAAGGCAACCGCGGTCAGACCAATCTCCTGCAGGTTGCGGGTCAACTCGGGTTCGGCCGCCAGGTGGAGGTAAGAAAACAGCAGGTGATCGGGGCGCAACAGCGCCACCTCCGCCGGCTGGGGCTCCTTGACCTTGACGATCATTCGCGCGGCGGCGTACAGCTCCTCGGCGGTGTCGATAATTCGGGCCCCCGCCTGCCGATACGCCTCGTCGGTATAACCGCTGCAGCGGCCCGCATGGTGTTCGACAAACACCGTATGCCGGTGGCGAACGAGCTCGGCCACCGCATCCGGTATGAGGGCGACCCGCCCTTCCCGGGCCTTGATTTCACGGGGTATACCGATCTTCATGTTACGCCTTTACCCTTCTGCCGGCATTCCGTAGACTAAGCGGGGTTCCGAAAAACCGCACATCGCGCTCTTCGTCGGCCGCCTCTTGATTGAGTCTTCTGGAACAGTCATTCCGTGCTATTGCACCTTTCGACAGGCTGAACCTGTCGCGGTTTCGATTGTCTGTTTCAGGAAATCGAACAACAAATCCAATTTTGTCTCCGGAGTCTAACACATGAGTGAAACCAAACACTGTCGCCTGCTTATTCTGGGATCCGGTCCCGCCGGTTATACCGCTGCCGTTTATGCCGCGCGCGCCAATCTCAATCCCGTGCTGATCACCGGCCTGGAACAGGGTGGCCAATTGATGACCACCACCGACGTGGATAACTGGCCCGGCGACGTCGAAGGTTTGCAGGGCCCGGGACTGATGGAACGTATGAAACAGCATGCCGAACGTTTCGACACCGAGATTGTGTTCGATCACATCAATAAAGTGGATCTGAAACAGAAACCCTATACGCTCACCGGCGACAGCGGCGTCTATACCTGTGACGCCCTGATCATTGCCACCGGCGCCTCCGCCATGTATCTGGGTATCCCGTCGGAAGAGGCCTTCCGCGGCAAGGGCGTCTCCGCCTGCGCGACCTGCGACGGCTTTTTCTATCGCGGCCAGAAAGTCGCCGTGGTCGGCGGCGGCAACACCGCCGTGGAAGAGGCGCTGTTTTTATCCAACATTGCCGACCATGTGACCGTGATTCACCGTCGCGACAAGTTTCGTTCGGAAAAGATCCTCTCCGATAAATTGATGGAAAAGGCCAAAAACGGCAATGTCAGTATCGAATGGAATCATGAGCTGGATGAAGTGCTGGGGGATAATTCCGGTGTCACCGGGCTGCGTCTGAAGAGTACCGAAGACGGCAGCACCAAGGAGATCGAGGTGATGGGCGTGTTCATTGCCATCGGCCACAAGCCCAACACCGACATCTTCGAGGGCCAGCTGGAGATGGAAGGCGGCTACATTTCGGTTAAAAGCGGTACCAAAGGCGACGCCACCGCCACCAGCGTGCCGGGCGTGTTCGCCGCCGGCGATGTGTCGGATCACATCTACCGTCAGGCCGTCACCTCCGCCGGCACCGGCTGCATGGCCGCCCTCGACGCCGAACGCTACCTCGACAAAGAGGAAAACGCATAGCCATTTCATAGCTGACTCTCTGGGAAATAACGCGGAGGTCGCAGAGGCGCAAAGACGCAGAGAAAATATTTTATTTAAATTTGTTCAGTAGATATTCTGCAAACCAGGCAGCTCAATGATATCGACTGACAGCGATAATTTGTACAAATTGATAAACCTCCGCGACTCTGCGCCTCTGCGTCCTCTGCGTTAAATAACTGCACCAGGAAAAATGAACGCTATGACAATCCGGATACTGGAAAGTCTTGCCGAGGTTTCCGCCGAGCACTGGAACGCCCTCTCCGACGGGCGTTTTCCATTTGTGCGGTATGCGTTTTTGCGCGCGCTGGAGAAGCATAACGCGGTCGGTGAGTTGTACGGCTGGTATCCGCAATATGTCGTGATCGAGGAAGACGGCGTCCCGGTGGCCGCCGCGCCGATGTATATCAAGGACAATTCCTACGGCGAGTTTGTGTTTGACTGGGCCTGGGCCGATGCCTGGCATCGGGCCGGACTGCGGTATTACCCCAAACTGGTGGTCGCCATCCCCTACACCCCGGCCACCGGCCCGCGCCTGCTGGTGCGGGCGGACAGGGACTTTGCAACTTATGCATCACAACTGGTCGATGCGGCAACGGCCCACGCACAACACAGCGGCATGTCGTCCCTGCACTGGCTGTTTACCGATGAGCGGGATACACGACTGTTTCAGGCCGATTCGCGCTATTTGATGCGCCTGGGTTGTCAGTTTCACTGGCAGAATGCCGGCTATCGGGATTTTGACCATTATCTGTCGCATTTTACCCAGCAAAAGCGCAAGAAAATCCGCCGCGAGCGACGCATGGTTCGGGAACAGGGCGTCGAGATCGAAATCCGGCACGGTGACGAGATGGCGGCACAGCACTGGGATATTTATCACCGCTTTTACCGCTCCACCTTCGAACGCAAAAGCGGCATTCCCACCCTCTCCCGGGAATTCTTTATGGAAATCGGGGAAACCATGCCGCATAACGTGGTTGTGGTGATGGCCAGGCATCAGGGCGAGTATGTGGCCGCGGCGTTCAATATCCGCGGCGACGATACCCTGTACGGCCGACACTGGGGCTGCAACCGGGAGTTTCATAGCCTGCATTTCGAGGCCTGTTATTATCAGGGGCTGGATTATTGTATCGATCACGGGCTGCGGCGCTTCGAGCCCGGTGCCCAGGGCGAACACAAGATCAGTCGCGGTTTTTTGCCGATCCCGACCTGGTCGGCGCACTGGATCGCCCACGAGGGGTTCCATGAGGGGCTGATCCGCTATCTTGATCATGAGCGCAAGGCCGTGGAAGACTACATCGACGAGCTGCAGGATCATTCGCCCTTCAAACAAGCCGGTTAATTGCGACCATGAGCGCCCCCTACTGGTTACCCCCGCACCAGCCCGCCTGGTTTCCCGATGTGGAGCGGGCCTTGCGCGATCCGGACGGCCTGCTGGCGATCGGCGGGGATCTTTCCATGGCCCGCCTGCTGGCCGCCTACCGTCACGGAATATTTCCCTGGTACAGTGACGCGCAGCCGATCCTCTGGTGGTCGCCCGATCCGCGCTCGGTGCTGTTTCCCGAACAGTTGAGAATCTCCCGCAGTTTGCGCAAAACACTGAAGAAAGGGGATTACCGGATCACCTTTGATACCGCCTTTGCCGAGGTGATCCGGTACTGTGCCCAACCGCGCAACGACGGCTTCGGAACCTGGATCACTGCTGAAATGCATGAGGCGTATCAACGTTTGCATGAGGCCGGCCACGCCCACTCGGTCGAAGCCTGGTATCAGAACAAACTGGTTGGCGGACTGTACGGTGTCGCCCTGGGCAAAGTCTTCTTTGGCGAGTCGATGTTTGCCCGCATGACCGATGCCTCCAAGGTGGCCTTTGTCACCCTGGTGGCGCATCTGCATCAGTGGGATTTTCAATTGATCGACTGTCAGGTGGAGACCGCGCACCTGAACAGCCTGGGGGCCAGAACGATCCCCCGGCGGGAATTCACCCGTTATTTGAACAACTATTGTGATCCGGTCGTGGCCGGACACTGGACAACCGATTTACAATGGATCAGGCTGGTACAGGAAACAGGTCGTATCGAGTTCGGGAACTGAGAAGTCGTGTAAATTCTGATGAATGATCGCCAGACCATCCACCCTTTACTGGACGAGCTGCAGTTTTTTGCCAGCCCGGAACACCCTTGCAGCTATCTTGAGGATCGCACGGCCACCTCGATCTTCGTCGATCCCTCCCTGCTGCTGATGCCGCAGCACTATTCGGTACTGGCCACCATCGGTTTTCGCCGCAGTGGCAATTACATCTATCGCCCGCATTGCCGAAATTGCCGGGCCTGCGTGCCGGTGCGGATTCCGGTCGAACAGTTTCAACCGACACGCAGCCAGCGCCGTACCCGCAAGGCAAACGAAGACCTTCACAGGATTATACGCCCTGTTGAATTTATCGATGAGCACTACGCGTTATATCGCCGCTATATGCAGCACCGCCACCCCGGCGGCGGCATGGACGAGGATGATCCCGACACCTATATGCGGGTGCTCGACTCCTACTGGGCCAATACCGAACTGCTGGAACTGCGTCATCAGCAACAATTACTGGCCGTCGCGGTGACCGATCGACTCGAAGACGGTCTGTCGGCGGTGTATACCTTTTTCGATCCCGATGCCGCGCAACGCGGCCCGGGAACGCAGGCTATCCTGCAGCAGATCGAACTGGCCCGCGAACGCCAGCTGCCCTATCTCTATCTCGGTTACTGGATTGGGGAATCTGACAAAATGAACTACAAACGCCGGTTTCAGCCCCTGGAGGGTTATGACGGTCGACAATGGGTTCAGCTGGAAGAGTCAGGTTAACGCAGTGTATGGCAACGGCGCCTTTGCAAATAAAAAATATCCCTGACCTTTCATCATAACCTCTCTCACAGCACCGAATCAGAATTGTGACATTCGTTCACAATTTGTTTTTTATTGAATTAAAGTACTTTGAGTGGCGAGCCGATATAATGAACCAGGGCCACCCGAACTCCGCTGTCATGGGAGTGTCATACTGAACAGGCATGCCGGGGTTCCCAACAGAAGGAGGTGCCTTGTGTTGAGCTTCATCTACCACCTCGCCAACGAGTTCGAGCTTGAGCAGGGCTTTCGGCCCAATGTGTTGTCGATGAACCACCAGCACTTTGAGCGGTTAAAAGCGGATCTCGCGGCCATTCCCGACCTGGATATGATTACCCGGCTACTGGGAATGGAGATCGTTCTGGATGACGAACTGGTACACCCCCACGTCTACTGGAGCGCGACAGACTGGCGACGCGCCGTGGCTGTCTGAGCCGCGCCCCTCACCGCCGCCCCCTCATCCCGGCCTTGAAACGGCCGAATCCGCCGCTATATACGTATTTACTTTGAAAATTGGTCCCGAATCAGGCATTATTCGCGCTGTTTCGGGAGAGTGAGAATATTTACTGAATGGCTAAAGAAGAACATATTGAAATGGAAGGCACGGTGGTCGAAACCCTGCCCAATACCATGTTTCGGGTCGAACTCGAAAACGGTCACGTCGTGACCGCGCATATCTCCGGTAAAATGCGCAAGCACTATATTCGCATCCTCACCGGCGACAAGGTCACCGTCCAGCTGACCCCCTACGACCTCAGCAAGGGACG
>JBKGZJ010000101.1:0-8445 GCA_046545635.1 Thiohalophilus sp.
CAAAGACGCAGAGAACGCAAAGGAAAATATAAATAATTATTACTTTTCCCGGATAAGTCGGTAACAATCAACACCGGCGATCCGGTTGTTGGCTCACATTTTTAATTTATTATGAAAAATATGTTAACTCTGCGTCCTTTGCGTCTTTGCGTTCTTTGCGTTGAAAAGGTCATAAAAATAAAGTTAAAACACCGGTGTAGCCGTACAGGCGCTGGCCGGCGATTTCGCCGTTGGCGTAGAAGCCGACCAGCGGGATGTCGCCAAAGACCTCGCTGATCATTTTCATTTCCTCGCTGTTTTCGCCGAACAGATGCCGGCCCCGGCCCATACAACTGATATAGAGGCCACCTTTGGGACTGGCGTCACCGAGGCGTTTTTTGACATCGGCCAGCATGCGTTGCATGTCCTCGACGGCGGACTTGCCGTCGCGGCGGCAGAACATGATCGGAGTGTCCGGGCTCATGTGTTCGCCAATGGCCAGCAAATTGTTCTCGGGATCAAAACCGATTACATTGCGCACCAGGTAGTCGCCGGTGTCGCTGCCCCGCACGGGGAAGGCCGCGAAGATGTAGCCGGCGGCGCGATCAATATCCCGGGCCAGAACCTCGCCGATGTCTTCCTTGAAGACCTCCAGGGCGGGGCGGTTATCGATGGTGATGGCCATATGGTGATCGCAACTGGTCAGTTTCCGGGGTTCGGTGATCGGCGCGCAACCCTGGCTCAGGCCGGTGACCACAGGGATATCCTTGAACACGACACCGGAGAGCGAACCCTCGGTGAGATCATCGGCGACCTGAAAGTAGTGTTGTTCGGAGGATGTCAGGCCGCCGATCAGGTAACCATTGCCCAGCTTCTCGGGTAATTCATCAATCAGTTGCGGGAGATGGCCGTTACGCGGATCGCCGTGCACCACGGCGGGGCGCAATGAAAAGTCGTAGTCGTCGGCCTGGGTGAGAGCATTTTGTTCTTCCCGGGCCAGATCGAACACGCTGAAACTCTCTTCGGGGAACTGGCAGGCCAGCACTGCCAGTGCCGGGCGATCATAGTATTCGGTGTTGGTACAGCAGATGCCGCTGCCGACGCTGCCGACCCAGTGGGGAATACCGGTCTGCTCCCTGAGCAGGCGCAGGAGTTTGCTCAGCTCATTGCTGAAGTCATCGGTAACATAGAGAAATGCGAGATTACACGCCTCGCAGGCACCGAGTTGATCAACGACTTGTTCGGCGGCTTGCTGCCAGTCGTTATCAGTGGCATGCCCCAGTTTAAATTGTGTCATAGTCAGACCATTTGCATGCTGTCAGGGCCGATCATGCTAGCACGTAAGCGGGCCCGTTATCGATATGCGTCGGCTGAAAACCACCCGGGCAGGTTGGTCTGATAAATCGGTGGTTGCGCTCCACGATTTTAGCGAGGTGAATTCCGGAGGGTTTCAGACAGGCATAAAAAAACCGGGCAAATGCCCGGTTTTGCCGCCTGATGTGGTTCGGATCAGGCTTTTTTCTTTTTCTGGATCATGTCGTGAATCAGCGGATTGAGGATCAGTTCCATGGCGAATCCCATCTTGCCCCCCGGCACCACGAGGGTGTTGCGTCGCGACATGAAAGAGTCGGGGATCATGTTCAGCAGATAGGGGAAGTCAATGCCGGTGGGATCGCTGAAACGGATAACGATGAAGCTTTCATCCGGCGTCGGGATGTCACGGGCGATGAAGGGGTTGGAGGTATCGACCGTCGGTACCCGCTGGAAATTGACATGGGTGCGGGAGAATTGCGGCGTGATGTAATTCACGTAGTCTTCCATCCGGCGCAGGATGGTGTCCACAATCGCCTCGGCGGAATAGCCGCGTTGTTCGTTGTCCCGGTGAATCTTCTGGATCCACTCCAGGTTGACGATCGGCACAACCCCGACCAGCAGATCGACATGTTTGGCCACGTCGACATCGCCGTCGGCCACACCACCATGCAGGCCTTCATAGAACAGCAGATCGGTCTTGTCCTTGATCTCTTCCCAGGGTGTGAACTGACCCGGCGTGAGATCGGTACCCAGACGGCCGTTATGCTCGGCGGCTTCTTCGTCACTGTGCAGATAGTAACGGCGCTTGCAGGTGCCGCTCTGGCCATAGTTCTTGAAGGTCTCTTCCAGCAGATCGAAATGGTTGGCTTCCGGGCCGAAATGGCTCAGCTGCTTGCCCTGCTTGGCAAATTCGGCGATGGCCTCTTTCATGGCTGCGCGGTCGTAACGGTGAAAGCTGTCACCCTCGACGACCAGCGGGTTGATCTGCTCGCGGAAGAAGATGTGCTCAAAGGCGTTTTTTACCGTGGTGGTCCCGGCGCCGGAGGAACCGGTGACCGCGATAATGGGATGTTTTGCAGACATGGGAATCTCCCTTTGGTCAGACGTGTTTTAAATCTTGTTATGGAATTCGGTGTCCAGCGGCGGTCGGGCCGCGAGCGAGCCGCCTATTCTAATAGAATGCGTGGCGGAAGTCTCGTCATCGGCTGAATTATTGGTGATGGACGGCTATCGCCGGGGTTCGGGTTAGTTCCCGGCCTGTTCGCGTGCGATCGCGCGATGTCCGATATCGTTGCGGTAATAGACCCCGTCCCAGTGAATCTGCCGCACCAGGGCATAGGCCCGTTGCCGGGCGGCGGTGACCGTTTCACCCAGGCCGACGGCACACAAGACCCGCCCGCCCTGGGTCACGATTTGCCCGTCCCGTTCGGCGGTACCGGCATGGAAGACCTTGCTGTCGGGCGTTTCGGCCGGGATACCCTCAATGACGTCCCCCTTGCGGTAGCTGTCCGGATAGCCGCCCGCCGCCAGGACCACGCCCACCGCGGCGCGCGGGTCCCAGTCGATCGTCGCCTGGTCCAGCTGTTGCGCCAGCGCCGCCTCGCACAGGGCGACCAGATCCGAGCGCAGGCGCATCAGGATCGGCTGGGTCTCGGGATCGCCAAAGCGGCAGTTGAACTCCAGCACTTTGGGCGCACCGTCGGGGCCGATCATCAGCCCCGCGTAGAGAAAGCCGGTATAGGGATGGCCCTCGGCGGCCATGCCGCGGATAGTGGGTTCAATCACCTCGCGCATCACCCGCGCGTGGATCGCCGGGGTGACCACCGGCGCCGGGGAATAGGCCCCCATGCCGCCGGTGTTCGGACCGCGATCGCCATCATCACGGGCCTTGTGGTCCTGTGAGCTGGCCATCGGCAGAGCGTGCTTTCCGTCGGCCATGACGATGAAACTCGCCTCCTCGCCTTGCAAAAACTCCTCGATGACCACCCGATGGCCGGCGTCACCGAAGGCGTTGCCGGCCAGCATGTCGCGCACTGCGGCGATCGCCTCCTCCTCGGTTTGTGCCAGGATCACGCCCTTGCCGGCGGCCAGCCCGTCGGCCTTGACCACGATCGGCGCGCCCTGCTGGCGGACATAGGCGATGGCCTCCTCCACGTCGGTGAAGTTGCCGTAGGCCGCGGTGGGGATGTTGTGGCGTGCCAGAAACTCCTTGCTGAAGGCCTTGGAGCCTTCCAGCCGGGCGGCTGCCCGGCCGGGACCGAAGCAGCGCAGGCCGGCGGCGGTGAACTCGTCCACCACACCGGCGACCAGCGGCGCCTCGGGGCCGACCAGGGTCAGGTCGATGGCCTCGCTGCGGGCAAAGTCGAGCAGGGCGGGGATATCCTCGGCGGCGATGGGGACGTTGTGCAGGCCCGGCTCGCGGGCGGTGCCGGCGTTGCCGGGGGCGACATAGACGCGCTCAACGCGTGATGACTGGGCGGCCTTCCAGGCCAGGGCATGTTCGCGGCCGCCGCCGCCGATAACCAGAATTTTCATACGCGTGTCGCTCATGCCGGGTGGGGGTTCAGTGACGGAAATGGCGCATGCCGGTGAAGACCATGGCAATGTCGTGTTCGTCGGCGGCGGCGATCACTTCCTCGTCGCGCATCGAGCCGCCGGGCTGAATCACCGCGCGGATGCCGGCTTCGGCAGCCTGGTCCAGGCCGTCGCGGAAGGGGAAGAAGGCGTCGGAGGCCATCACCGAACCGGGCACTTCCAGATTCGCCTGTTCGGCCTTGATGGCGGCGATGCGCGCCGAGTTGACCCGGCTCATCTGCCCGGCACCGACGCCGACGGTCATCAGCTCGCGGGCATAGACGATGGCGTTGGATTTGACGAACTTGGCCACCTGCCAGCTGAACAGCAGATCGCCCATCTCCTGCTCCGTGGGCTGGCGCTTTGTCACCACCTTGAGCTCCTTATATAACGCCAGATCGGCCTCCTGCACCAGCAGGCCGCCGTTGACCCGTTTGAAGTCGAGCCGCGACTGGCCGTTGCCGAACTCGCCGCAGGCCAGCAGGCGCACGTTTTTTTTGGCCGCGACCACCTCACTGGCCCCGGCGCTGACCGACGGCGCAATGATCACCTCGACAAACTGACGCTCGACGATCGCGCTGGCGGTCTCGGCGTCCAGTTCCTGGTTGAAGGCGATGATCCCGCCGAAGGCCGATTCGGGATCGGTGGCATAGGCCCGGTCGTAGGCCAGCAGCAGGTTCTCGGCCTGGGCCACGCCACAGGGGTTGGCATGTTTGACGATGACGCAGGCCGGGGTGTCGAACTGTTTGACGCATTCGAGCGCCGCGTCGGTGTCGGCGATGTTGTTGTAGGACAGTGCCTTGCCCTGCAGCTGGCGGGCGGTGGCCACCGAGGCCTCGTGCCGGTCGGCTTCCACGTAGAAGGCGGCGGCCTGATGCGGGTTCTCGCCATAGCGCATGGCCTGCACCTTGTGGAACTGGCTGTTGAAGGTGCGTGGCAGACCGCCGTGTTGTCCATCGCGGTCGATGGCACCCAGGTAGTTGGCAATCGCGCCGTCGTAGCCGGCGGTGTGCTCGAAGGTTTTGACCGCCAGATCGAAACGGGTGGCGTCACTCAGCGCGCCGTCGTTGTCGGCCATCTCTTCGAGCACCCGCGGATAATCACTGCTGTTGACCAGCACCGCGACGCCGGCGTGGTTCTTGGCTGCCGCGCGCAACATGGTCGGCCCGCCGATATCGATGTTTTCGATCGCGGTGGGCAGATCGCAGTCGGGTCGGGCCACGGCCTCGCGAAACGGATAGAGGTTCACCACCACCATGTCGATGGGCGGGATGTCGTGTTCCCGCATCACCGCGTCATCCGTGCCGCGCCGGCCCAGCAGGCCGCCGTGGATCTTCGGGTGCAGGGTCTTGACCCGCCCGTCCATCATCTCCGGAAACCCGGTGTAGTCGGATACCTCGGTAACGGGCAGTCCCGCCTCGGCAAGCAACTTTGCCGTGCCGCCGGTGGAGAGCAGTTCGACTCCGAACCGCTCGTGCAGCTGTTTGGCAAATGCGGCGATGCCGGTCTTGTCGGAGACGCTGATCAGCGCGCGCTGGATTTTATGCATGGTTGAGAGTTCTCCACCAACAATTCGGCCACGGGATCGCCGTGGCCGGGATTGCGTTGACATGTTTAAAGACTCGGCAGAGTGTTTAATTATTCGTGTAAGCCGTACTGTTTGAGTTTCTTGCGCAGGGTGCCCCGGTTGATCCCCAGCAACTCGGAAGCCTTGCTCTGATTGCCGCCGGTGTGCCGCAACACGGCACGAAACAGCGGCTCTTCCAGTTCGGCGAGCACCATTTTATACAGATCGTTGGTCGGATGGCCTTCCAGCTGACGGAAATAGTTCTCCATCGCGTCGGCAACACAATCCCGCAGAGGTTTCTGGGACGAGTCGGTTGTGTTGTTATTGGTCACCACAGCGTTTTCCATAGCCACTGCTTCACTCATGCGGCAAGTTCCTCCCGATTAATCAAGCGTTCAAAAAAGTCATAAATCATATCCAGCTGTTGCTCCACGCTGTCGACGCGATTGACCGCCTGACGGAAGGCCGCGCCATGAGACTGTCCCTTGCTGTACCAGCTGATATGTTTGCGGGCCACCCGCACGCCGGTGTGTTCGCCGTAAAAGGCATACAGGTTTTTCAGGTGCCCGACCAGGATGTCGCGGATGGTCTCTGCGGACGGCTCCGGCAGCAACTCGCCGGTTTGTAAGTAGTGATCGATTTCGCCAAAGATCCAGGGGCGGCCCTGGGCGGCGCGGCCGATCATCACCGCGTCGGCGCCGGTATAGCGCAGCACATACTTCGCTTGCTGCGGCGTGCTGATATCGCCGTTGGCGATCACCGGAATCCCCACCCGCGATTTGACCTCGGCGATGGTGTCGTATTCCGCCTCGCCGTGGTATTGATCGGCGCGGGTGCGACCGTGGATGGCCAGCGCCTGGATGCCGGCGTCCTCGGCGATGCGGGCGATCAGCGGCGCGTTTTTGTGTTCGCTGTCCCAGCCGGTGCGGATCTTCAGGGTTACCGGGACCTCGACGGCATTGACCACGGCGTTGACGATGCGTTCGACCAGCGGCTCGTCCTGCAACAGGGCCGAACCGGCCATGACGTTGCACACCTTCTTGGCCGGGCAGCCCATGTTGATATCGATGATCTGGGCGCCCCGCTCGACATTGTGACGCGCGGCCTCGGCCATCATTTGCGGATCGGCGCCGGCGATCTGCACCGACTTGGGCTCGATCTCGCCCTCGTGACTGGCGCGCCGTTCGGTCTTTTTACTGCCCCATAGCAGGGAGTTGGAGGAGACCATTTCGGACACGGCCATGCCGGCGCCCAGTTGTTTGCACAACTGGCGAAAGGGCAGATCGGTCACGCCCGCCATGGGCGCGAGGATCAACGGGTTACTGAGCTGGTAGGGGCCGATTTGCATGTTGATATTGTTTGACTGACCTCGTGCTCCGTTGCGCGAGGCGGATTATCATACCCGTTCGGGCAGACAGGATAAAGCGCGAAAAGCCGGCGTGGACCCTTGCCATTTGCCGCATCCTGATCTACCGCCACGGACCTGATCGGCGGCGGGGATTTACTGAAAATCGAATTCGAAATTGACCGCATCACTTCCCGGGTCGACGACCTCGAGTTTGATATGCAGCGGGGTGCCCGGTTCCATCAACATAAACGGTGAATACCGGCTTCCCAAATAATCGGACGGGGTAAAGCGGCGCTGGGCCACCCGGTTACCGGACAGATCAAACAGGGTGACCCGCAGATCGGGATAGGCCTGTTGATAATCAGCCTGATTGACCAGGGCGGCGGTGATCAGCAGGGTGTCCGCTTGTTCGGGATGCGCGCGCACATCGCGGTTGATCAGCCGTATCTGTGTCGGATCCCGGCGCGCATTGAACTGGCAGGGCAATTGCTGACACAGTTGTTCGATATAGGGTTTGCTCTGGGGCAACAGCCGGTAAACATCCAGCGGGCGAAACAGGATCAATTGTCCGGCCAGCACGACAAGCAATAACAGAATCAGCAGGCTGCCGCCGAGCGTCGCCAGCCAGCTGCGCCGTTTGGGGGGTTGTATCGCCAGAGAGTCACGCAGGCGCAAAGGAACTGCCTCATCATCGGTCCCGCTCGCGGTGGCAGGCGCTTCGTCGACCACATCGGCGTCCTCGCCGGGGTGTTTGCCCTGCGAAGCGCCGGGTAAAGAGGTTTGTTCGTTCTCCCGAAGGGCATGATCAGCGGCCGCCTCGCCTGCGGGCAGCGCCTGCTCATGTCGCAGATCATCAACCAGGGTGTCGATTGCCTCGCCCGGTTCGTCATGAGTCTCTTCCGTTGGCGACCCCGGACCCGCCGGCATGGCCAGTGGGTCGGACAGCTCGGGGCCCGGCGAGTCGATGCCCAGTGCCAACTGCTGGTCCATCTCGGCCAGAATGTCATCCAGCTCCTGCTGCGAGAATATTTCATCGGCGAAGTCGTTGTATGGGTAACGCGAAACCGGCCCGGTCGGTTCCGCTTCGGTTTCCGCAGGTTCGTTCACGGGCCCGGTGTCGACGTGCGGCTCGGTGACGGATTCCGTCTCCCTCTCGTCCAGGTCAGGCATCGGGATTTCGATGGGCGGTTCGGTTTCGGATTCGGCATCGACAGGCAGCTCCTGTTCGGAAGCAGACGATTCCGGCGATTCGTCTGTTTCGAACGGGATCTCCGTTGCGGTCTCGGAAAGATCCACGGACGGTGCAGACGGAACAGCATCGGTGTCCGCTTCCGGTCCGGGCGGTGTACCCGCCGCTTGCGGGGAAGTGCCGGCGGCGGCCGTTTGATCGTCGTCGGCGGCCGTTGGGGCAGGTTGTGCGGCGGCAGGCGACTGCGATGGACTCTGGCCGGGCAGAGGTTGCAAATGCTTCCTGGCATTGAACACGGTCTTGCATTTGCCACAGCGCGCCTTGCCCTGAGCCATTGCCAGCTGGGCCTCGGTGATCCGAAAACAGGTTCGGCAGGCAGGGCAGCAGGTTAGCATAACGGTAGTGAGAAATTTTTTGCGTCGGCGTGTGACATGGGATTAATCATACCATGGTACATCAGGTGCTAGGTGCTAG
>JBKGZJ010000102.1:0-8434 GCA_046545635.1 Thiohalophilus sp.
TTCCCGTTCGCGATTACCTGCATCCCCGATTCTGGCCCACCTGGCTGGGGCTGGGGCTGTTGTGGTGCGTGACCCAACTGCCCTATCCACTCATCAACACCCTGGGTTGGGGGCTCGGCCTGCTGAGTTATGTCCTGATGCCGGCGCGGCGACGCATCGTACGCACCAATTTGCGTCTGGCGTTTCCCGAGTTCGATAAACGAACCCTGCGGCGGATGATCCGTGAAAACTTTCACTCCACCGCCATGGCAATCTTCGAATCGGGCCTGGCCTGGTGGGGATCCGAGCGGCGATTGAAAAACATGTATCGCGTCGAAGGACTGGAAAACCTGGCCGCGGCCCGGCAAAAAGGCAAGGGCGTACTGCTACTGGGCGGCCATTACACCACGCTGGAGATCAGTGGAAAATTTCTTGCCTATCACGTCGATAACCTGCGCCCGACCTACAAACGGGCCCGCAATCCGCTGTTTGAAGCGGTTATGGTACACAGCCGCAAGCGGATGCTGGATGGGCTGATTCGCAGTCGCGAGATACGTGACATTCTGCGTAACCTGAAAAACGGCAAGGTGGTCTGGTATGCACCGGATCAGGACTTTGGGCATCGCGCTTCAGTGTTTGCACCGTTTATGGGTGTGCAAACCGCCTCTCTGGCCACCCCCGCACGCATCGCCCGCTCCTCCGGCGCGCCGCTGGTGCCGTTCTATTCCGAACGCCTGCCCCGCAACCAGGGCTATCTGATCCGGGTCGGCCCGGCAATCGACGAGTTCCCCACTGGTGATGATGTCCGCGACGCCACGCTGGTCAACCAGGCCATCGAGGAACAGGTGCGCCGCACACCGGCGCAGTATCTGTGGGCCCACCGCCGTTTTCGTACCCGCCCCGACTGGGAGCCCCAGCTGTACCGGGTCAAACGTCGCAAAACCTTTAAACAGTACACCCGCCTGCTGTTCGTGTTGAGTCCGCTGATCGGGCTCTATACCCTGTGGACCGCGTTTCGCAATCGCGACCGACGCTATTTGCTGGAACGATTTGCTTTTGGTTCCGACGATATTCGTGCCGATATCCACCTGCATGCGGCGTCGATCGGCGAACTCAATGCCGCGCTGCCGCTGATCCGTCTGCTGCAGGAAAACTATCCCCGGCTGCAGCTTCTGCTGACCACCAACACCCCGAGCAGCCGCAAACTGGCCGAAAAACAACTCGGCGACAGTGTCAAACACCACTATCTGCCGATCGACTGGCAATGGGCGATCAACCGATTCATGCCAAAGGTCCGGCCGCAATGCCAGCTGATCATGGAAACCGAGTTGTGGCCCAACCTGTATGAATACTGCTTTCAACATGGTATCCGCAACATCATCGTCAACGGGCGCCTGTCCAGACGGACCACCGAAGCGCCACGCTTCGTGCGCAAAGCGCTGACCCATGTGCTGCAGTATACCTACGCGATTCTGGCCCGAACGGAAGCGGATAAACAGCAGTTTGAGCAGATCTGGAACCAGGCCCGAACCCGCCTGGTGGGTAACATCAAGTATGCACAAGTCGGCAAACGTCAGGTAGACCCCATCAAACTGGAACGCCCCTACATCCTGGCCGCCTCGACACGCAACGATGAAGAAAAGCTGATTATCGACAACTGGCTGAAACTGGACTCACCCCGACCGCTGCTCGTTATCGCCCCGCGGCATATACAACGACTGAACACCATCCTGGACGATCTCAGGCCGTATGGGCTCAACATCGCCGTGCGCAGCCGTCATGAGCCGGTCACAAGCGACACCGATGTCTATATTGCCGATACCTTCGGTGAGCTGGACAACTTTATTGCCAGCGCCGAATTTGTGCTGATGGGCGGTGGTTTCAAACCCCATGGCGGTCAGAACATCCTGGAGGTTGCCCGCGCCGGCAAGGCTGTGATTTTCGGTCAATACATGGATAACTTTCAGGCCGAAGCCCGGGACCTTGTTGCCGCCGGCGGCGCCATACAGGTGGAAACTGATGCCGATCTGGTGCAAGCCATCAAAACCCTGCTGGAAGATCGCGGGCAAAGAGCGCGCATGGGTGAACAGGCCCGCGCGTTGATCGACGAAAACAAGGATATGGCCGAACGCTATCTGGGTGAATTACGGCAATTGTGCCCGGTACTGAACTCTACCGGCGCTGCCGAAGATCATAACTAACCGACAAACCCCGGCTCCCCACACAGATCACCAACGAACAGCATCGGGGTGAAGCGGCCCCTTTACGGAGTATAAATCAGAAGCAATCATTACCCGAATGGAGGCCGGGCCAATTGACTCTGATGCTACCGGGCCAGCCAATTAAACATCAGAAATCGGTCTCAACGATAAAATCATCACCAACTGACAACTCATAGTTCTTGTATATTTCATTAACAATATCACGCTTGTCAGAATTTATTTTATTTACTCTAAAGGCGACTATTTTCATTCTATCTCCAAATATCAATCTGCAATTATCAACTGCAGATGATATAAAGGAAGCCAGCTCAACAGGTCGGGGGCCTGCAAGCGCAAGTTGATATTCAACAGGGAACTCAAAGCACGCAATATCCAGGCCATAATTATCTTTTATTTTCCCGAGTTTCTCCTGAGACTCTCGTCTGTGTGAAATATACAGAATATTTCTTTCTGCATAGTATTTCCTGACTCTTTTTATATAATCCAGATAGCTGTCTTCCGTCATAAACCCTGCTTCACTAAGCGGCGAGCCAAGAAAATAAACAGTATCGGTTACTTTTGAGCAAAGCGCCCTGCTTCTTAAATATGTAAAGTCATTAGTAATAACACGATCGTTATCTCTTACAGGAACATTATAAGCAGTAAAAAATACAACACTCTCAGGCTGCCGATCATTTAACCTCTGAAAAATTCGCTTCAAAGCCAACCTGACTCTTTTACTAATCCTGTTGGGTTTCCGGGTGACCTTTCCCTCCATTCGTTGCCTGGCAACACCAAGGGTGGCCGTACCGTCATCAAGAAGCACGGTATACTGATGGTCCAGACTGTTAACAAAATGACGCATTAATGGATTATTATTATCACCGACGAAGATATACTGTACATCTTTAATAGCTCTGGCCAGCCGATTAAGACGCTGAATAGAAAAGAAGGAGCTTCTCAACAGTGTCTTTCTCAGCTGATCGATATCATCAAAACCATCACACCCTGACCAGGGATCCCCTGCCAATAACCCCACCCTGCTTAAAAGAACAACATTGCTCCATTGCTGACTGTCTATCACCAGGCGCATTGTCTGAGAATAGCTTTTACGATCCCCCATTATCAACAGACAACATTCTTTATCATCAAGCTTAAAGTAATGTTTCGCCTCAATGGCATTGAGCAACTGCAATGGGGATTTGACCAGGAAAATATTGTTCATGGCATACTGTTAAATATATTCTTCTGTAACCTGTGTAATTCAGGACAATATCTGCTGATACCACTCCAGCGTCTGCCGCGTGGTACCTTCGGCAGTGAGCTGCTTCTCAATGTACTGGCGTGCCGATGCGGCCCTCTTGCTTGTTGCATTGTTATCGGTCAGAGCGCGGGTAATCGCCTTGCCCATTGCCGGCGCGTCGCGCTGCGCGATCAGTAGCCCGGTTTCACCATCGATAACCAGCTCCGCTGTGCCGCCGGCATCGGTGGCCACCACCGGCGTACCTGCACACATCGCCTCAATCACCACCCTGGGCAAGCCCTCGCCACTTTCCGAAGCCGAGACCAGCAGATCAGCTCCGCGAATGATTGCCACCGCGTCATTACGATAGCCGGTAAAATGCACCCGCTCCGGATGACGGCAGCGGGAGACCCGCTCGCGCACTTGCCGGCTGGCATCCACCGAGCCTATCAGCAGCAGATGACAATTGAGTTCGGCGGGCAGGAGGTCGAAGGCATCAAGCAGCGTGCCGATGCCTTTCTTGGCGCTGTTGCGACTGATACAGCAAAGGGTCCTGGCCTCTTGCGGCACGCCGAACTCCGCAGGCGGCACCGGCTCAACCTGATACCAGGTCGGATCATGCCCTTTGCGAATGGTTCTGGCCTTCTCCGGCCGAAAGTGCCACCCGAGAAAACGCGCATTGAGCAGTGACTGGCGTACCGCCTCGGCGACACAGAAGACCCCGTCGAGGCGCGGGCTGAGGAAGGTGTGCCATGACTCGGGCTTCAGATAGCTGACCCCGGTAGTGACACCACGATAGCCGAGCAGTTTGGCGCGGTGGTGTTTGCCGGCACGCAACAGGCAGGCCAGCGCGCGGGTATTGAAGGCGTGCGCGATATCGTAATCACCGCGTTCCAGTTCGCGCCTGATGGCGGCGGTGCCTTCCCTGTCAAATCGACCGCGTATCTGCAATGGCAGCACCCTCACTCCTGCCTCAAGTAGCAGCTGGTAGTTGCGGCCGTCGGGATTACTCATCACCGTAAATGAGTCGATCTGGCGAGAAAGGCGGATGAAAAGCTCAGTTTCCGGGCGATCCTGGCAGTCAGTGATACAAAGTACTTTCATTAAATGTTTTCCAGTAAAGAGGTTCAGGGTTTCCAGTAACCGAGTCGCGCTCGCAGCCTGAGCTTTCTGATCAGGTTGAAGGGTTTGGGCTTAAGAGAGTCCAGCTGCTCTGCACACAGCCTCTCCACCGCGTCCATTACCCGTTCACTGGCGCGGCCGTCATCGAACTCGTGCAGTTCGTGACAAAGCGCGCTGGCAGCATGCATCAACTCCGGAGGGCGCTGCAGTGCCTGTTTCAGCGCCGGCTCGACTTCATCTACCTGCTGCACATCGATAAGATAAGGTCCCGGGTTGCGGGTACGCAGTGTTACTACAGGTTTATCGAGGAACATAAACTCATACATGATCGACGAGGTGTCGCACAGCATTATATCCGCACGCGTCATCGGTTCGAGCAGGTCATCCCCGGCCGGGATAAATTCGAAGAACGGGTTGTCTATTTCCCGGTATCTGGTGACAACTTCCGGCGCCATTTTAGGATGCAGGGTGACAAGAAAGCGCCACTGGCCTGATGCCGAGAGCTGCTCAATGGTTGCCGCAAGCTCCGGTGCAGCGGTAATAGAGGGACTGAAGGTGGAGGCGAAGAATACCGTGGGGACCTCATTTTTCTGCCGTTCACTGTAACGCTCCCTGTCCCGGAGCAAGGGATCGAGCTTTGGCCAGCCGGTTTTCGCCACCTTGAATGTACCGAGTTTGTCGGCGAGTTGTTCAAATTGCCGGGTGTCCGTTTCGGCGTGGGTACAGTAGAGGTCAAACCAGTTGCGGATGCGATAATGGTCGCTTTTTTCCTCCGTTACCGCCCCGCGTTTGTTGCGGGCAATGCCATGAAACACCTGTATCTTGGCACCGGGAAAAAAGTAGGGGACCCAGTCACCGGGAGCAAACACCGCATCCGGGGCAAACGCCCTGACCTGTTCGACACTGCGGAGCAGTCTTTCATCCTCCCGCAGCGGTGCCGGGGAGCAGCCGAATACAAACCAGGCCGCCTCATCCCCCCGCTGGCGAATCACTTCCTGCAGCGGACGCAGAATCGCGTAGCAATATTCCGCATTGACAAAAAAAAGATATTTTTTCATTTCCTGGTAGAGCTATTGTTGCTTTCCGCAGCGGACTTGCGCTTTTCCTCCATGGTCAACACCCATAGTCCTGCATGCTTGTTATAGTTCGTTTGCATATAATCCATCGCAACGATAAAGCCGATACGTCCGTCCAGAATACCACCGCGTAGAATGTAGATCTGAAAGAACGTCCACAGAGCACGTAGCACCACCAGCGTAAGACTGTGGTTTCTTTTGCCCTGGGCAAAATATTTCTGACTGCCAAGCCAGGCATACTTGCATACCTTGTCCAGGGCATGGCCGTAGTCTCGCGCAGTATAGTGCAACAGATAACCGGGCAGTTTGCCGACCTTGCCTGGCTGGTGATGGATTTTCTCATGTACCAGATCCGGACTGAACCAGGCACCATCGCGCAATAACAGGCGTAGCGGCGCACGTGCACTGCGGCCGAAACGCAGGCGCTTGCCGTGGCGGATCACCGCCCATTGCAGCTTGAAGGCGACTTCGGGAATATCGGTCTGTTGCAGCAGCCCGGCGATGGCCTGGCGCAGGGTATCGTCCAGTGCCTCGTCGGCATCCAGCACCAGCACCCACTCCATACTCGCCTGTTCCAGCGCGCGCTGTTTTTGTGCACCATAGCCAGGCCAGTCGGTGATCCATACCTTGTCGGTATAACGGCGGGCAATCTCGACAGTGCCATCGGTGCTGCCGCTGTCAAAGACAATGATCTCATCGGCGAGCCCTTCCACCGATGCAAGACAACGCTCAAGCCGATCGGCCTCATTCAGGGTAATGATGCATACCGAAAGGGTGTGCCGTTGCTCATCTTCCCGGCAGGATTGCGGGGGTCGGGGCTGCTCAACCTGCTGAATCATAAAGGGAATCTCGCGTTTATGCTGTCAACAGATTATTATACCATATTGCTTATTATCTCTTCTCGGAAGATCAGCCGCCCCTGGTACCGACACGACGGAGTGTTGTACCCTTAACCAGACCTGTACTCTAACTACATATCGCTGCCATGCATCTACAACTACCCCAGTTGCACGCTTTCCACCTCCTTGTCGTCGGTGATCTGATGCTTGATCGCTACTGGCAGGGCTCAACCTCGCGGATATCCCCCGAAGCACCGGTGCCGGTGATGCACGTTCAGCAGTCCGAGGATCGCCCGGGTGGCGCAGCGAATGTGGCGCTCAATCTTGCCTCGCTGGGCGCAAGGGTGACTCTGATGGGAGTCGTTGGGGAGGATGAGGCAGCGCAAACGTTGCGTCAGCGTCTTGAGGGCGAATCCATCGCCTGTGAATTTATCAGTGTAGCGGACAGTGCGACCACCACCAAATTGCGTGTGGTAAGCCGTAACCAGCAACTGATGCGCCTCGACTTTGAGGGGACTCACGAGGGCTTCGACCCGGCATTACTGCAGGAACGATACCGCGAGTTATTGCAGGACGTCGATGCGGTGGTCCTTTCCGATTACGCCAAGGGTTGTCTACGCGAGGTGAAAGGGCTCATTGAGGCAGCACGTCAGGCGGGGCTGCCGGTGATCGTCGATCCCAAGGGTGATGATTTCGATAAATACAGCCATGCCACAGTGATCACCCCCAATATGACGGAGTTCGAGGCGGTTGCCGGGCGCAGTGCCGATGAACTCGACTTCGAACAACGTGCCGAGGCGCTGCGCGAGCGCCTGTCTCTGGAGGCGCTGCTGGTGACCCGCAGCGGGAAAGGCATGAGTCTGTTCCGTCAGGATTTCCCGGTGCTGCATCACCCGACCCACGCACGCGAGGTCTATGATGTAACCGGCGCCGGGGATACGGTAATCGCCAGTCTCGGTGCCGGACTGGCCGCGGGGCTGGCAATGCACGAGGCGATGCAACTGGCCAACCTCGCCGCCGGGGTGGTGGTGGGCAAACTGGGCACTGCCACCGTCAGCATGGCCGAGCTGCAGGCGGCGATGCGCGAGCACGAACCGCTGCCGCGGGGCATCGTCGAGGAGGAACAACTGCTGGTCTTGCTGGAGCGCGCGCGCCTCAGTGGTGAACGTGTCGTAATGACCAATGGCTGCTTCGATATACTGCACGCCGGTCATGTCGCCTACCTTTCACAGGCCCGTGCGCTCGGGGATCGGCTCATCGTCGCGGTCAACAGCGATGAGTCGGTGCGCCTGCTCAAGGGAACAGAGCGCCCGGTCAACGGCCTGATGCAGCGCATGGCGGTACTGGCGGGTCTGGAAAGCGTGGACTGGGTCTTACCTTTTAGTGAAGAAACGCCGCAGCGTCTTATTTGCCGCCTGCTGCCGGATGTGCTGGTCAAGGGCGGTGATTATCGTCCCGGGGAGATCGCCGGTGGGGAGTGCGTGCATGAGCACGGTGGTGAGGTGCAGGTGTTGCCATTTGTCGATGGCTGCTCCACCAGCGCCATCATCGATGCGATCCGCAAGCCGGTATAAACAAAGTCGTTGTAACCTCTCCCGGGTTTTGCGCAAGGCATCAGCCCTGCGCTCCGCTCACCAGCCCGGGATTTCGGAATCGCTGTCACTGGCCAAAGATGATAAAATCGGCATCCGGGTCTATGTCCATTTTCGCCTGGCCCAGGCTTCCCGCTTACCTTGCCCGGCACTCTCCGCTCAGCGCTATCGCGTACCTGCTGGCGACAGGGGATAAGAACGGGCGTGGCCGGGCTGAGAAACCCGCAGCAGATAAGGGTTTCGGGTGGCGCGGTAACGGCAGAACCATGATATGAATGCAAACCAGATCACTTCAGACAAGTGCCACATCCTCTATGATACCGATTGTCTCGACCAGGTTGATGATGGCTTTTTCGAGCCGGAGCGCTGGGCGGCGCAACAG
>JBKGZJ010000103.1:0-8416 GCA_046545635.1 Thiohalophilus sp.
CGGTTGCCCCCAACGGCAAGGTGATCGGCTCGGCGCTGGCGGGAGATGACAGAACAGCAAGGATCGGCAACAGAGCCAGCGGGATGACGGATGAGCGCATAATCGTCTCTTGTTTTTATTGGTGAATTTCCAGAAGGATAATGACTATTTTCTACACAATCAATGGGGTTACAGATCTCTGGTAAGCCCAGAAGGATCGATTTTGAATTGTGCCGTTCTCCTTCGCGCCACCTTGATGCCCTCACACATTACAAGCTTGATACGCATAGTCCATAAGCAATCATTCCTATTTGTAATATCGATATTTCCCTATCAGTGATGCCGATACACTTACCCGAGTTATGAGGCATGAGATCCGGCCTGCCGCTGAAAATCGCCGGTGGTTTATCCGCCCATCGGACAGAAAAAGGACAGGGTTGAGGTTCATCTTGTAAACGAGACACACGCCTTTTCCTGTAACAGGTGAGAGAGCATGGAACAGATCGTCGTACTGATACCGGGTGTGCCGATTCTCTCGGCCTTGCTGGTTCATCTGCTGGGCCGGCGAATGGGTCGACGGGTCGCCCGCCTGAGTGTGATCGGTACGCTGCTCACCTTCGGCCTTGCCGTCGCCGCCCTGTGGGTGGTGCTTGCCGGGTACGGTCCGCACACCGTCAGCCTGTTCGGTTCCGGCACGCGGCTGTTACTCGAACCGCTGAGCACCCTGATGGCGGTGGTCATTGCCGGCATCAGCCTGGTCGTGCATGTCTATTCCCTGCGTTACATGGCCGAAGAGATCGGATACAGCCGCTTCTTCGTGCTGCTCGATCTGATGACCGCCACGCTGCTGGTAATGGTATTCGCCGGCGATCTGCTGACCCTGCTCATCGCCTGGCAGCTGGTCGGGGTTCTGCTCTATTTTCTGCTTGGCCAGAATACCCGCGATGTTGCCGCGTACCGCTATGCGTTCTGGACCAAGATCACCTATCGTATCGGCGATCTGCCGCTGCTGCTGGCGGCGCTGTTGCTCTACCAGGCCTACGGCACCGGCTCGTTGCCGGCGCTTTTCGAACAGATCAGCACCGATCCGGGCACGCACCAGGTGCTGGGCTGGCCGCTGATGGATGTGGTCGCGGCGCTCATCGCCCTGGCCGCCTTTGCCCGCTCGGCGCAGTTTCTGCTGCACACCTGGCTGCCCTATTCCATGTCCGGCCCGACCCCGGTCTCGGCGCTGATGCACGCGGGCATCGTTAACGCCGGCGGCTTTTTGATCAACCGCTTTGCACCGGTGTTCGTGCACAGCTCGGGCGTGTTGCACTGGGTGTTTATCGTCGGCCTGTTCACGGCGGTGATCGGTTCGATCCTGATGCTGACCCAGAACGACATCAAGAAATCGCTGGGCTACTCCACCATGGGCCAGATGGGTTTTATGATCATGGAATGCGGGATCGGCGCCTTCTCCCTGGCCATTTATCACCTGATTGCCCACGGCCTGTTCAAGGGCACCCTGTTTCTGGGTGCCGGTAGCGTCATTCATGCCGCGCGGGGGGACGATGGCGTACCCAAGGACGATCTGTATACCTTCGTGGTGGAACGGCGCCCGGCACGCCAGCGCCTGCCCTGGCGATTGATGGCAACCATTACCCTGGCAGTGCCGATCGCGATTCTGGTGGCCGCCCACTGGCTGGTCGCGGAAGATTATTTCCAGAAACAAAGCGCCATCGTGTTGCTGTTCTTCGGCTGGATCACCGGCGCGCAACTGATCTTTACCACTTACCGGATGCAAAGCCGGAATCTGCGCCGGCTGATTACGCTGAGCATCTTCTCCTTCGCCGTGGTCGTGCTCGGCTACACGTTAATCAGTCATGCCTTCGATCTGTTTTTGTATCCCGATCCCGCATTTCGCGACCAACTCTACGCGGCGGCCGACTTTGATCTGTTCTGGTTCGATCTGCTGATGGGCGTGATTGCACTGGTGATCATTTCTGGGTGGATCATCATCAGCTTCAGCGATCAAAACGGCAACCACAAAGGCCGGTTCCGCCGCCGGCTGTGGCTGTCCTTCTATGCGCTGATCTCGCGCGAGTTTTATTTCACGGATCTCTATACCCGCCTCAGCCGGGCCCTGCTGGCCTTCGCAGGACGGCTCAATCTCTGGTTGAGGTGGGTCTGAGATGCAAAGCGTACCCTATCTGCTGATCGGCCTCTTCCTGCCGCTGTTCCCGCTGAGCATGGGCTTCAATTTTTTACTCGGCCAAAGCCGCTCTGCCCTGTTGCGCGGGATGTTGTTGCTGCTCTGGCCGCAGATTGGCCTGGCGCTGTTGCCGAACCTGGACAGCCCCGTGCCGGGCTGGGTAGTGCCGCTGGCCCTGTTTACCGCCACCCTCTATGCCCTGCGCGCCCTGGCGCTGCGCGACGTGGGACAGTGGAACGGGTTTCTGGCCACCTCGGCCTGGGCCTTGCTGTGGATTGCACACCAGGGGGGTATTCCGGCGCTACAGTTGCAGCTTTTTGCGCTGGGCTTCAGCGCGCCACTGGTTTTACTGGCGCTGCTCGGCGCGGGGCTGGAACGCCGCTTTGGCGCCGCCTGTATCGGCCTCTACGGCGGCCTGGCCGAGTCGCTGCCCCGCTTCAGCACCATACTGGTACTGGTGGTGCTGGCGATTATCGCCACCCCCCTGTTCCCGACGTTTTTCATCATGCTCGCCACCCTCATGCAGGCGATCACGCCCATGCCGCTGGTCGCCGTGGGCATTAGCCTCGTCTGGTTACTCTGGAGCTGGGCGGGCGCGCGCCTGTTGCAGGGATTGATCGCCGGCCCGGCGGGCAACGAGGAGGTAATCGATCTTGATCGTCCCGCCACCGGCGCGTATGCACTGGGATTGATCCTGCTGGTGGCGGGCGGACTGTACGCGATCGGAGTTCTGTTATGACACTGCCACTGGGACAACAGCTGAAAATTCGCACCATGATCTACGTGGCCGGCGAACCGATTCCGTTTTTCTGGCCCATGCGCGCGTTCATTCACCATAACCCACTGCACGGCCTGGAACATCTGCCTTTCCCCGAAGCGGTAAAAACCGGCGCGCAACTGTTTCACGGCCGGGGCTTTTTATCCCGGCGGGAATACCAGCGTTATCTGACCCAGGGCAAGGTCGATCATGATGCCCTGGCCATCGACGTGGACGAGTTTCTGGCACAGCAGCCGGCGATCGCCGATCTCGATCTGTCGCACTGGTTGATGACCTTGCTGACCCGACACGAACAACCGGCCATCCGCGGCGCTTCGCTGGCCGAGGCCGGCGAGGTGCATGCCGTTATCCAGCAGATGGAACCGCCCGGGACAGGGATCGATCCCGACAGCCTGGCGGCGACGTTGCATGACACCCTGCTGGGCACCTGTCCGCTCTATGAAGCGGTGGACAGCCTCTATGGCACCGGGATCGGCGCCGAGCTGGATGAGCTGGTGATCAAAAGTTGTCTCGACTTCTTCGACGAGGGCCAGTCTGTCTGGCACATGCCCGGTCGCAGGCAGGGGCTGTTCCGTGCCTGGCGCGAGCTGGCCCTGCGCAACGCCCGGCTGTTTGTGCGCGGCCTGCATATCGAACGCATTTTGAAAGATGAGCCGCATCCCGAAGGTGTGATTGCCTCGGTGATGCATGAGCTGGGCATTCCCGAGGACAAATGGGTCAGCTGTTTCTCCCGCGAATTATCCCGTCTGCACGGCTGGGCCGGTTTCATTCGCTGGCGGGCCAACGCCAAACAGTATTACTGGCGTCAGCATTACCCCGCCGATCTGATCGACTTTCTGGCGATCCGCCTGACCCTGGCTCTCGCCCTGCTCGCCGAACGCGGTCGCCAGCAGATCGCCACCGATCGGGGCGCGCTGGAGGCCCTGATTCAAACCCGGCCCCGGGAGACCTGGCTGCGCTACGAGTTACACAGCGGGGCGATACTGCCCGCCTATGCCCGGCGCGTGGAGCAAACCCTGGCCCGCGGACGTACGAAGGCCCTTGAACAATGCTTTGATGATTATGTTCGGGCCAGACGCCGCCACGACGCCGAAGACCAGGCCAGCCGTCTGCGCCAGCTGGCGGCCAGGGTCGATACGAGCACCGATGCCAGCGCCGCCCTCGAGGCCCTGACGCCCGCCCAGCTGGCCGATCTGATGCAGGTGCTGCAACAGTTCGAAAGCGAGGAAGGCATGCTCTGGCTGCGCGCCATGGAGCGCCATGCCATGGAAGCGGTCGTGCGGGAGGTCAACCTGAGCCCGCCGGCCCCGCGCGACAAACGCCCCTTTGCCCAGGCCCTGTTCTGCATCGATACCCGCTCCGAGCGGATTCGCCGGCACCTGGAAAGCGCCGGGGACTACCAGACCTTCGGCATCGCCGGGTTCTTCGGTGTGCCCATCAGCTTCATGGAACTGGGCAAGGGCAGCGAGACCCATTTGTGTCCGGTCCTGCTCAAACCGAAGAACCTGGTGCTGGAAATGACCGCCACGGAACCGGAGGATGTGGCCGCCACCACCGCGCTGGAGAAAGTGCTGCACGAGCTCAAGGAGTCGGTTCTCACTCCGTATGTCACCGTCGAGGCCATCGGCATGCTGTTCGGTTTCGACATGATCGGCAAAACCTTCATGCCGCAAAGCTATAACCGCTGGCGCCAGCGCCTGTTTCGTGACAAACCCGCCACCCACCTGTTACTCGACAAGCTGGATCGCGAACAGGCCGACTCCATCGTGCGCGCCGTGCAGCGGGCGGTTGTCGCCAAAGCGGTGGAACAGGAGTTCGAGCTCGAACCCGGGGCGGTGACCGATGACATGGTCCGTCAGTTGCGCGAGGCCGCGCTGGGCCATGCCACCCGGGCCCCGGCCCTCGGTGAAACGCTGCATCTGGACCAGGAGGCCGAACAGGCGTTTATCGAGCGCCTGCGCGCGGTCTACCGGATCGAACCGGCCTTCGCGCAACTGCAAAGGGAACAGCTGGCGCGGATCGGTTTCAGCCTCGAGGAACAGACCCACTTCGTCAGCCAGGCGCTGCACTCGATCGGCCTGAACCGGGAATTCTCCCGCTTCATCCTGCTGGTCGGCCACGGCAGCACCTCCGAGAATAATCCCTATGAGTCGGCGCTCGATTGCGGGGCCTGCGGCGGCAACCACGGATTAATCAATGCCCGCGCGCTGGCCCAGATGGCCAACAAGTCCCCGGTCCGTCAGCGCCTGCGCGAACGGGGGATCGAGATCCCCGACGACGCCTGGTTCCTGCCCGCCCTGCATGACACCACCACCGATGAGATCAAACTGTTCGATCTCGATCGGCTGCCCGCCTCGCACGTGGTCTATCTCGATCGCCTGCGCGGCGGTCTGACCGGCGCCTCGCGGCTGTGTGCCCGGGAGCGACTGCCTGAACTGCAACTGACGCCGGGCGAATGCGATCCAGCCGGGGCCAATCGCCAGGCCCGGCGCAACGCTATGGACTGGTCGCAGGTACGCCCGGAGTGGGGCCTGTCCGGCAATGCCTATTTCATCATCGGCCGGCGCAATCTGACCCGACATCTGTCACTCGACGGTCGCGCGTTTCTGCACTCCTATGATTACCGCGCCGATCCCAAACGGCGTCTGCTGGAGAGTATCCTCACCGGCCCGCTGGTGGTCGGCCAGTGGATCAACATGGAACACTATTTTTCCACAGTGGATAACGAACGCTTTGGCAGCGGCAGCAAGGTCTATCACAACGTGGCCGGGCGCTTCGGCGTGATGACCGGCAACCTCAGCGACCTGCGCACCGGCCTGCCGGCCCAGACCGTGCTCGATCAGGGACAGCCCTATCATCAACCGATCCGGTTGATCACCGTCATCGAGGCCCCCTACGAACACGCCTGTCGCGCCATCGAGGAGGTGGCCGCGGTCAAGAACCTGGTGCGTAACGGCTGGCTGCGACTGTTAATCATCGACCCCGATCAGCATACCGCCCATATCTACGACCACAACGCCTGGCAGAGTCGGCCGCTGGCCGGCAACCAGGCGACTGAACAACCCACGGAGTCCACTGCATCATGAAAAATCTGAACTTCAGTCCGTTGAAAAAACTCGAGATCATCCTGGGTGGCGAACACCAGAGCTTTGCCACCGATGTGCTGGATCGGGCCGGCGTCAAGGGCTACACCATTATCAACAACCTCTCCGGCAAAGGCAGCCATGGCTTTCATGAAGGCCACCTCATGTTCAACGAGGATGACGTACTGATCATGATCATCGCCGCGGTGCCGGAGGATCTTGTCAGGCCGATACTCGAAGGCTTGTCGCCTTTTTATAACGAGCATTCGGGCGTAGTATTTATCTCCGACATTCAGGTGACACGACTGGTAAAATTCGGCGGTTAAGTCTCGCTGTTCTGTCAGCCCCTTCGGGTTTATTCAAACGCTCCGGCCTCCATCTCCAGGTAAATGCGATAGGCATTGCGCCGGTTACTGGCATCAAAAGCCGGCATGTCTTCGTACTCTGACCAGTCGGTAGTATCATAGGCTTCATCAAACGGCACAAAGTTGCGTGTCGCCGCACCCATTTTATCGCGCATGTATTTCAGATAGCCCTGGGTGAAGCGGATCGCCTCATGCACATCGTCGGAAGCCTCGCCATGACCCGGAATAATAAAGCGCGGCGTCGGGGCCACCTGATCGAGATAATCCAGCCCTGCCAGCCAGCGCTCGACATCGGTATCCGGGCTGTCCAGAAAGGGAATTCGGCCCTTGTAGATCACATCGCCACTGAACAGCACGCCGTGTTCCCTGACCAGCATGATGCTGTCGCCCGGGGCATGGGCCGGCCCCATGTGGCGCACCTCGAAGGTCAGGCCGCCCTGCTCGAAGGTATAGTCTTTTTCGAAGGTGGTATCCGGCGGTACCAGGTAGGTATTCTCGTCCACCCAGGGGAACAACGCCTCGCGGCGCTGTTCCAGCCGCTGTTGTCCCGCCTCGCCCTGGCTGGCGCCATCGCCGCCGACATAGCCCCGTGCCAGATCATGCGCGATCACCTCGGGACTGCCGGCATGCTCGTCAAAGGCCTGCAGACCGTAGATATGATCCGCATGGTAATGGCTGATCACCACGTGGGTGACGGGCTTGTCAGTCACCTCACGAATGCGCTGCAGCAACCGATAGCCCAGTGCCGGTGTGCCCAGCGCATCAAACACCACCACGCCCTCGTCGGTCACCACAAAGCCGCCGTTGGAGGTGTGCCCCTCGTTCACCGAATCCGGCACCCCCGGCTCGCCGATAATGTAATACACCGGCGCCTTCGGAACCTGATGCAACTCAAACGGCAGACTGACCTCACCGTAAGGTGTCTTGACCGGTTCGGCCATCACCGAAACGCTCATCAGAGCCAGAACAAACACCACCATACCACGCACGTTATTCACTCCCCTGCCCGGGGAACTTCCGGGACAACCCATTATAAAGCCAGGCGACGATCACCCCGCCTATCACCCCGTCGGCCAGACCATACACGGTACCCAGCAATACCGTACCGACCCCGCCACCGGGATGAAAACCCGGGTAGATCGAAGCGATCACATCAAGAAACGCACCGCCATAGCCCGGCCAGATCAGATTCGCCAGACCCGTGAGCAAAATCACCCCGCCCCAGAGAATTCCGAGCGTCAGACCCAGTCCCAGCGCATGCAGTTTCATTGCGGCCTCCTGCTCTCTGCCAACGGCTGTCGGCAAAACAAACCATTTATATAGTATAGGCCCAAACGTCCCCGCACCCCTACAGGCGACGTGCCGACACGTTAGGCCTTATTTGAGTGCGTCATACACGGAAAAGAACTGACTGCAGCACTCCTCGTTGCCCTGATCGTAATACAGCGCGTTGAGCACAAAATCGACCGGCGGATCGAGCAGCCGGCCCTCCAGCAGGGTGTGATAGGAGGCTCCGCCGAGCAGCCGGTGGACCTGGGTCAGATAAAGGCGGTTGATCACCCCGGCGGTCACCAGCGTCTCCAGCACCGCCGTGCCGGCGACCGAATAGATACAGCAAAACCCCTCGGCCCGCAGCGCCGCGATCAACGCCTGCCCTTCCACCTGCCGCCCTTCGCCGGCGATCAACACCGTCGCCCCGGCGGCCCGCAACGTCCCGATGCGTTCGAGATCCGCTCGCGCCCCGGTGGCGACATACACCGGCCGATCCAGCCGCTCGCACAACACCTCCAGCGGCAGATCCAGGCTGGCACTCAACACCACCACCGCCGGCTGCGGCGCCAGCCCCTGTTCCCGTCGCCATTGATGCAAATCCGCGTAGGCCGGATCGAGACTCAACGGCAAGGCATCCTGCGCTTCCCCGGCGGCAAAATCCCGCACATAACGCGCACTGGTCACCAGAATATCCGCCTGCGCCGCCAGCTCCTGATACAAGCGCCAGTCACGCGGATTGGTAATC
>JBKGZJ010000104.1:0-8343 GCA_046545635.1 Thiohalophilus sp.
AGTGGTTTGCCATCTTTGATCTGCTCAATGATCTGCCGCTGGCCGATCGGTTGACTCCCATCTTGAGGTTATTGCAGCAACAGCCTCGCCAGTATGTCGGATTCTTTATCGAAACGCCGGATACCAATACCGGCAAGGAGCTGCAGAAACTCTGCCGGGCCCTGGCCCGACCGCTGGAATCGCAGCTTGACGCCGGCGGACTGTACCGGGCAAACGCCGACGACCGGCTGCATCTTTGCTTTCTCTCGACCCATGCCGCCTATGTCGGTTATGCGCCGCTGGATAACAGTTCGATCTGGCTGATGGGCATACCGCGCCTGCGCGCACCGCGCAATGCGCCGAGTCGCTCGGCCCTGAAACTCGAAGAGGGCATGCTGCGCCTGTTGTTCGACGAAGAGCGCGAGCAGTTTTTGCGCCCGGGCATGAAAGCGGTAGATCTGGGCGCCGCGCCCGGCGGCTGGAGCTGGCAACTGATACAGCGGCATTTGTTTGTCATCGCGGTGGACAACGGGCCGATGCAGGAGGATTTACTGGACTCGGGCCAGCTCGAACATATCCGCGAAGACGGCTTTCGGTATCGGCCGTCGAAGAACGTCGACTGGATGGTGTGTGACATCGTCGACAAGCCGAAAAAAGTCACCGCCCTGATGACCCGCTGGCTGGTCAACCGCTGGTGCCGCTATACGATGTTCAATCTCAAACTGCCGATGAAAAAACGCTATCAGGAAGTGCAGCAGTGCCTGACTATGCTGCATGACGAACTGATCGCGGCCGGTATCGAGGCGACGATTCGCTGTAAACAGCTCTATCACGATCGGGAAGAAGTGACCGTCTGTGTTCTTATCGCAGACACCTTTGGAAAATAACGCAGAGGACGCAGAGGCGCGGAGCCGCAGAGAAAATAATTATATATAGGTGTGAAGTTCTGTTTTCGTGGAGAGAGTTTTCGTCCTGCCTGGTGTTTGAAAAACCGTTATCCTATTCTAACAAGAATACTATCAATGATTTTATAGTCTCCGCGGCTCTGCGCCTCCGCGACCTCTGCGTTAATCAGGTGGATCTCTGTCAAGTAAACATTTATTCGCTTTCGTCGTCGGAGGAGACCGGCAGGGGTTTCTGGCCGGGGTAGGCGAAGTACTGGCGTGGGGCGGTGTCGGACTGCTGGCCGGTGTTGATGTTGAACTTCCCTCGTTTGGGTTTCATCAGGATGACGTCGCTTTTGCGGGTGATGTCGATGTCGTGGTCGAGCAATACCCGGCGATGGCGCTCGTAAACCTCGTCGGATTCACGGCGCAGCAGAGCCTGGACATCCCGGCCACGCAGCCAGTTGTAGGCGGTACGCCGGTACGGATAGGGGATCTCCATGATCTCGTTGATCAGGGCTTCAAGCTCGGTCGGTGAGGCGTTGCGATCTTTCTGGCTGCAGAACTGAATAATGTACTGATAATGGTCCTGCTCGTCCAGCCGCGCGATATGCCGGGCGGCCTGATCGGCATCCTCAAAACGGCGGGCCTGCGTGATCGGCACCAGCTGGTTGTCGGGGCCGAGAAAGATATCCCGCCTGGCAAGCCGGGATTGCTCGGCGCTGAGCTGGCGCTCGATGCGAATCACGAAATACTCGTCGATACGGTTGTCGGTTTGATTCGGGTCCATGCAATCAGGATAGCACGGATGCCTTCGCGATGACTGCAGCAGCCTTGCCGGTTGTGCCGCTATCACATACAGTTAGTGCTGGAAACCAGGATCTGACGGCGATAGTGGTGTTAAATCTGAAGCCCCGTTTTATTCTGCCCGACCAGCTGGCCTGGCCGGGTTCGCTCAAAAGCGCGGTAATCTTACTCGCGTTCGGCATCGCCTATTTTCTGATGGGCGAAGTGGGGCTGGGTATCGATTCGGGTTACGACAGCGTTACCCCGTTCTGGCCGGCTTCCGGACTGGCCCTGCTGGTCTTCCTCCTGTATGGGCCCCGTTACTGGCCGGGAATATTTATCGGCATCGGGTTGCTGGCCTACCGTGAGGAAATACCACTGGTGGTGGCCTTTCTGGCTGCCTGCGGGCATGTCCTGGAAGCCCTGGTCGGGTGGTATCTTGTGGAGCGGTTTCGGGTGAAACTGGATTTTCGCCGGGTCACCGATGTTCTTCACTTTGCCGTAATTGCCTTCAGCGTGCCGCTGATTTCGAGTCTGTTCGGCAGTATCGCCATGGTGATTTCCAACCTGATCGACTGGTCGGATTTTGTCCTTATCTGGAGTATGTGGTGGCTGGGTGACGGGACCGGTATTTTATTACTGGTGCCATTCATTATGATCTGGCGCAATCTGTTCTACTATTATCGCGGCGGTCGCGATGACAGCGCGCTGGATCCGGATGTTATCGACGATTGTCAGTACATTGTCAAATCCAACCGGGTCGGTCAGCTTTCGCTCTATTTGCTATTGCTTGCACTGGCTGCGTTATACAGTTTTTCCGGTACTGAAGTGCATACAACCGGCAGACTGGGGCTGTTTTATCTGATTCTGCCCCTGACCGTGTTCATTGCCATCAGTTTTGAGCAGTTCGGCGCCACGCTGGCATCGATTCTGGTCAGCATCATCCTGCTGTTTTCCTATCATCCGGAGTGGGGGCCCTACCTGGGGACGAAAGACGTTCTCAATCTTTTGATTGTGGTGATCTTTATCTGTATTACCGCAATCACGGCGATGGTTGTGGCCGCTCTGTTTACCGAACGGCGTCAGTCAGAGAAGGCGTTACGCAAATCTCACAAGCGGCTTCAGGAGAGTGAGTTGCGCCTGCGGCAATTGTCCGAGAATATTAACGAGGTTTTCTGGCTGGCTGATACAAATGATAATCATGTGATTTATATCAGTCCTTCCTGCCGGGATACCTGGGGGCGGGAGCCCGAAGAATTCTACGAGAATCCAGGAGTATGGGAAGCCTCGCTGCATCCGGAGGATAAAAAACGGGTGTTTGATGAGTTTGAAAACTTCAAACGCAACGGCCGATTTGAACTGAAATACCGGATTGTTCGTCCGGACGGTAATGTGCGCTGGGTGCGTGACAAGGGGTTCCCGGTCTATGATGAAACCGGTCGCATTTATCGTCTGGCCGGCGTTGCCGAGGATATTACCGAGAAGAAACTGGCTGACGAACAGAAAGTTCAGCAGGAAGAGGAGCGTTCCCGGTTGTCGCGCTATATTTCAGTCGGTGAGTTGGGGACCAGCCTGGCGCACGAAATCAACCAGCCGCTGACCTCGATTATGTGTTATGCCAAAGGCGGATTGAACCGTTCAAAAGAAGGCAGTCTCAGTGAGGCGGATGTGCAGGATGTCTTCGGGCGTCTGAGCGACGAGGCGGAACGCGCCGGCCGCATTATTAACAAGCTGCGTGATTTTGTAAATCGAAAAGACATAAAGTTTTCCTCGGTGGATATCAATGAAGTGTTGCAGGATTCATTACGGCTGGTGGAGAACAAGATAAAAACCAGTAACGTCCAGGTTGTTTATGTGCTGGGTAAGTCTCTGCCCCTGATCCTGGTTGACTCGGTGCTGACACAGCAGGTGATATTGAATCTGGTGATCAATGCAGTCGAGTCGATGCAGGAGGTCAGGATCGATCGCATCCTGACGATTATGACCGAGCAGCAGGGCGACTATGTTAAAGTTTCGTTTCGGGATACCGGTGTCGGTGTGCCGCCGGAACTGCGAGAAGAGATTTTTTCGCCCCTGTTTACCACAAAAAAACAGGGGATTGGACTCGGGCTGTCGATCGCCAGCAGTATTATAGAAAGCATGGGTGGTGAACTGCGTGCCTATCCGGGGGGTGGGCCGGGGTACGTGTTTGAGTTCTCCCTGCCCATCAAGCAGAAACATGTCAGGAGTAACGATGCGTTATCGAACTGGTAGCGATCCCCGGCAGGCACAGGAGCAGGTGGACGGTATGATCGTCGGCTCCGCCATCTTCGGGCTGTTTACGGAGATGGTCTTTGTGCCCGCCGGCATTCGGGCGCGTCAATTCTGGCTGGCTTTGTGGGGCGCCGGGCTGGTTCTGGCCAGCTGCGCCTGCCTGATCCACACCTTCTTCAAATAGCGTGATGTCTGACGTCGTTGTCCTGATTCACGGTATCTGGATGACCACGCTGGAGCTGCGCCCGCTCGCCTGGCGTCTGCGACGCTGCGGCTATACCTGCCGTTATTTCTATTATCCCAGCCTGCGCCGCCGTCCCGCGGACAATGCCCGCCGCCTGGCGGCTTATCTGCAACAGCTCGATGCTCCCCGGGTTCATCTGGTGGCGCACAGCCTGGGCGGGATTGTCCTGTCGCATCTGTTCGAGCAGGGCGCGCCGGCGCGGGTCGGTCGTGTGGTGATGCTGGGGACACCCTTGCAGGGCAGCGTGGTGGCCCGCCATCTGTACCAGCGACGGGTTTCGCGGGTGTTGCTCGGGCGCGCCAGCGAGGCGGGATTGCTGGGCGATGCACCCACCTGGCGGGGCGAGGCCGAGTCGGGCATGATCGCCGGAACTCACTCTTTCGGTATTGGTCAGTTTCTGGCGCCGGGAAAACTCGTCCCGCCGCACGACGGAACCGTGGCCGTGAGTGAAACCCGTTCCCCGGCGCTGCATCAGCACCGGACGGTTCACTGCAGTCACCTGAGCATGCTCTTTTCCCATGAAGTGGGCGAACAGGTCTGTCATTTTCTGCAACAGGGCCGTTTTACCTGAACCTCGCCCAGGGTGTTCGCAGCAGGCGGACGCTTGATATACTGTCTGTCCGTATCGGGATTCGGCGACCGGCCGTGCCGCCGTTCTCAAGGCAATCAATTCAACCAGGACTGCCCATCATGTCATTACCCAGACTCAAGTTAATCAGTTTCGCACTCTGTCCTTTTGTTCAACGCTCGGTTATTACGTTGCTGGAAAAAGATGTGCCGTACGAGATCGAATATATCAATCTCGATAACCCTCCGGCCTGGTTTCACGAGGTCTCTCCACTGGAGAAAGTACCGGTCCTGCTGGTCGACGACGAGCCTTTGTTTGAATCCATGGCGATCTGTGAGTTTCTGGATGAGATTACCCCCGGCAGCCTGTATCCCGAAGATCCTTTTGCCCGTGCCAAAAACCGTGCCTGGATCGAGTTTGGCAATGAACTTCTTGGTGCGGTCTTTACCTATGCCAACACCCCCGATGAAGCGACCTATAAACAGAATCTGATGACAGTCAAGGACCGTCTTGAAACTCTGGATGAGTTTTTCGAAGGTGGCCCTTATTTCAATGGCGAGGATTTTTCGCTGGTCGATGCCGTTTACGCACCGATTTTCCGCATGATCCGTTGTCTGGAAGGAATGCAAACACAGGATGTCTACGAAGATATACCGCAGATTGCGCGTTGGGCGGATACCCTGTTGCAGCGTCCATCTGTCATCAATGCAGTCCAGGCGAGTTATAACGAAGATTATTGCAATCGGATCCAGAGCAGTGGATCGATATTTGCGCAAAAAATCGGTGTTTAGTCCGGGTTAGAGCACCGATGCGCGCGACGCCGCTGGAAATCGCCCTGGAGTGGGACAGTCCTCATGCCCATCATCGCGATCGCTATTACTTCGATCAGATCGATCTGACCCGGGAGCGTTTCCCGGCCGATCTGGGATCTCGCTTGCAGGAACTGTTTGTTGGTCAAAGCGCACAGGTGGATATTCTGTTCGATGACTGGCAGGAGCAATACCAGCAAAATCTGATCCGGACCCTGCCCCGGGAACAGTTCCGGCACCGAAGCAAGCATCCGCGGCCCCCGGTGATCCCCCGGACCGGGCGTTTCTATCCGCGGCGTTTTGTCAGCGAGGCGATCGAGATGGATAGCGGGGCTAACCGGCCGTTGCGTTGCCTGCAGGCGGGCGAGCGGGAACTGCGGATCGATCTCAACCATCCGCTGGCAGGCCGGCATTTGGCTATGCAGGCGACTCTGTTGGGCGAGCCTCAACCCGGCAGTGATCTTAACGACACACCCCGCGATATCCTGGCGCTGTGTACTGCTAACGGTCCGGGTATGCAGGCCGGTCTGCCAGAGGTGGATACCGATTTTTTCACCGAAGAGGCCTTTCGGCGAATCGATGAGGCCGTGGACGGTGAATTCTATGCCAACCCCAGGCTGGTACAGCACCTGGATGCCATCTGCCGTGAACATATTCAGACGTTTTATGGTCGTTTCCTGCAGCCGGGTATGCGGGTACTGGATCTGATGTCGAGCTGGGTCTCGCATCTGCCGGCGGAGCCGACGGCTATTGATGTTCACGGATTGGGTCTTAATGCGCAGGAATTAGAGGCCAATCCCCGGCTCAACAGCTATACGTTGCAGGATCTGAACCAGGACACCCGCCTGGGCTTTGAGGATGCCGCCTTCGATGCGGTGATCTGTACCGCCTCGATCGAATACCTGATCCAGCCTCTGGCAGTGGTTCAGGAGGTGTCACGGATACTCAAGCCCGGCGCACCCTTTGTCATTACCTTCTCGGATCGCTGGTTCCCGACCAAGGCGATTCAGTTGTGGAGCGAACTGTATGACTTCGAACGCATGCAGCTGGTCATCGATTATCTGCGTCACAGCGGTCAGTTCGAACAACTGGCATCCGAATCCCTGCGCGGCTGGCCCCGGCCGGCCGATGATCCCTATATTGAACAGCTCGATTACGCCGATCCGCTGTTTGCCGTCTGGGGTTATCGCGCCTGAAGCCGGCGCAGGGATAAGAGAACCATGACGAGTGACTCATCAAAACCGGCATTGATCTGGGATCGGCAACAGCCGGAGTGGCAAATTGACGGGCGGGCGATATTTATACGCCCGGCAACGCATATGCCCCGCCGCGCGGACGTTCGGGTGGTGGAACAGGATTGCTGGTTGATACTGGGTGAACAGTCCCGTTTGCGTGAGGATGAACGGCCGGCCTGGGTTCAGGCCAATCAGCTGGCAGCCGCCCCGTCATATCACCCCGGCACCGTGATTCCCCGGCCCGGACAACCGCCGCAACTGATGATGATTATCTATGACCTGGAACAGCAACCGATCTGTAAACCACAATGGGTGAAGCAGGCACTGTCCGCGGTACTGGCATACGTGCATGAGCAGGACCTGTCCTGTCTGCAACTTCCCTTGCCGGGTTATCATGACGGCGGCCTGACAGTGGAGACTGCGTTGACGCTGCTCCTGGCTGTGTTTCGGGCGCATCGCTCCAAAAATCCTGCCACTGTCATGCTTGCGCTGCCCCACGAACGTTTGCGCCAGCGGCTGTTATCGCTGCTACCGGTAATAACGGATTGTTAGCCGGTTAGAGCAAGTTGACAGAAGAGCGAAGTTGGCAGACGTCAGATGGCAGTTGACAGCCCAGAGCCCTGAATCAGAGTTTTGCCAACTGCCAACTGCCAACTGCCAACTGCCAACTGCCAACTGCCAACTGCCAACTGTCTTCTTTTTGTCATTAAATTTTCGCCGCCTTGTAACACTGGTCTCCTAGGCTTGGTAAAAACCAGCCGAGGCCAGGATGATGAATCCCGTATATCAGCTCCGTCCCCTCCGGTACCGCAGTGTCTGGTTGTCCGATATCCATCTGGGCTATCGTGGCTGCAAGGCCGAGTATCTGATTGATTTTCTCGACTCCGTGCAGTGTGAGTATCTGTTTCTGGTCGGTGATATTATCGACCTGTGGTATATGCGCCGCAAGGGGCTCTATTGGCCACAAAGCCATAATGATGTCATTCGCAAGATATTGGGCAAGGCCAAACACGGTACCAAGGTAGTCTATATCCCGGGCAACCACGATGAGGACTTTCGGGAACTGGACGGCATGGTGTTTGGCAATATCGCTATCCACAATCGCTACATCCATGAAACCGCCGATAACAAGCGTCTGTTAATGCTGCACGGGGATGAATTCGATAACGCCATCCGCTGCAGCAAACTGGTCGGGTATCTGGGTGAGCGGGCCTATGATGTTTTGCTCTATACCAATCGCTGGCTGAATGCTTTTCGTCGTCGTCTGGGGTTCCCTTACTGGTCGATTTCCATATTTCTTAAAAGCAAAGTCAAAAATGCCATCAACGTGATTCGCGATTTCGAGCAGGCTGTCGCGCACGAAGCCCGGCGCGCCGGGGTGGACGGGCTGGTCTGCGGTCACATTCATCATGCCGAGATTCGTCAGATCGGCGAGGTGCTGTACTGCAATGACGGTGACTGGGTGGAAAATTGTACCGCCATGGTCGAGCATCGGGACGGCATGCTGGAAATCCTCCACTGGTCCGATGTGGTCAGACCCCTCAAGCAACATCCGGTCACGGATGTGGACAAGCAGGTCGCATGA
>JBKGZJ010000105.1:0-8200 GCA_046545635.1 Thiohalophilus sp.
CGACAGCACATGAAACCAAAGTACGGACCGCCGGAAGCGAGCGGCGCACCCAGCGGCTGGCCGTCACCGCAGGCGATATCGGCGCCGATTTCGCCCCATTCGCCGGGCGGCCTGATCAGCGCCAGTGACGTCGGATTGACCACGGCAATCACCAGTGCGCCATGTTGATGGGCCCAGTCGGTCAAGGTATCGACCTCTTCCAGGTTGCCGAAGAAGTTGGGCTGGGGGATCACCAGCGCGGTGAAATCGCCCGGATCTTTGGGCAGCGAGTTCGGATCGATAATCCCGCTGTGGCGATCGTAGTCGAGTTCTTCGAGCACGATGCCCTGGTTGTGCACGATGGTGTGCGCCACCTTGCGATAGGCCGGATGCACGGTACGCGGCATCAGAATGCGCTTGGCTTTCGATTTGCGATTGGCGCGCACCGCCATCAGGACTGCTTCGGCCAGCGACGAGGCACCGTCATACAGCGAGGCGTTGGAGACGTCCATGCCGGTCAGACTGGCCATCATGGTCTGATATTCGTACAGCAGCTGCAGCGTGCCCTGGCTGGCTTCCGCCTGATACGGCGTATAGGCCGAATAGAACTCGCCCCGGGTAGTCAGCTCCCATACCGCCGCCGGAATGTGATGCTCATAGGCACCGGCGCCCAGAAAACACTGCGTGCGCGCGTCCTGATTGGCGCGCTCGTGCATTACCCGGGTGACTTCCATTTCATTGGTGCTGGTCGGCACGTCCTGCAGTCCGGCACTGCGCAGGTTATCCGGGATCTCGTCAAACAGATCCTCGATGCTGTCGGCGCCGATCGCCCTGAGCATTTCAGCAATATCTTTTTCGGTATGGGGTATAAACGGCATTCTGTTTACCTGGTTACGTCAATATTCAGTTTGAAGACGGTGTTTCAGTGCTCGTCTTCGGCTACGACCTCGGCATACGCATCGGCATCCATCAGCGCGTCATAGGCGCCTTCGTCCTCGGGCTTGAGCTTGAAGATCCAGCCGTCGCCATAGGGGTCGTTGTTGATGGTTTCCGGAGCATCGGCCAGCGCTTCGTTGCTTTCGACAACTTCACCGGCGATCGGGCAATAGACGTCGGAGGCGGCCTTGACCGATTCGATCACCGCACAGTCGTCACTGTCTTTGAAGCTGCTGCCGACTTCCGGGACTTCGACAAACACCAGATCGCCGAGCAGTTGCTGGGCGTGGTCGGTAATGCCGACAACCAGGGTCCCGTCTTCTTCGCGCTTGACCCATTCGTGGGATTTGGTGAACCGCAGTTCCTGGGGAATATTGCTCATGATATTTATCCTCTAGAAAAGTTCTGAATACTTAAACGTCGATACAGGCTTTGCCGTTACGCACAAACGGCGGCTTGACAACCCGGGCGGTCAACGGCTTGCCGCGCACATCCACCTGGCAATGCGTGTCGACCGAGGCCGGAACCCGGGCAAACGCGATCGACTTGCCCAGGGTCGGCGAAAAGCTGCCGCTGGTGATCTCACCGGCCTCGGTGCCCTCGACAATCACTTTCTGATGATCGCGCAACACGCCGCGATCCTCGAGCACCAGTCCGACCAGTTTGTGTTTGACGCCGTCGGCCTTCTGTCGGGCGATGGCGGCGCGGCCGATAAAGTCCCGATCTTCCGGTTCCCAGGCCACGGTCCAGCCCAGACCGGACTCCAGCGGCGTGGTGTTCTCGTCCATGTCATGGCCGTACAGATTCATCCCGGCTTCCAGACGCAGCGTATCGCGAGCGCCCAGGCCGGTCGGTTTGACACCGGCCTCGACCAGCTGTTGCCAGAAGCCGGGCGCCTGATCCGCCGGCAGAATAATTTCATAGCCGTCCTCGCCGGTATAGCCGGTGCGCGCCACCTTGATGTCGCCAAGCTCGCGCATGAAAAACGGCTTGATCCCCTCCAGCCTGTCCGCCGCCTCGCCGCCCAGCACCCGGTGGGCCTTGTCGCGGGCATTGGGCCCCTGGACCGCAATCATCGCCATGTCGTCGCGCACCCTGACGTCGACATCGAAGGCGGCGGCCTGTTTTTCGATCCAGGCCAGATCCTTGTCGCGGGTCGCGGCGTTGACCACCATGCGGTAAAACGTGTCGTCCAGATAATAGACGATCAGATCGTCGATCACCCCGCCCCGCTCGTTGAGCATGCAGGTATACAGGGCCTTGCCGGCAGTCTTGAGCTTGTCGACATTGTTGGCCAGCAGATACTGCAAAAACGGTTTGACCTTGTCGCCGCTCAGATCGACGATGGTCATGTGCGAGACATCGAACATGCCCGCGTCGCGGCGCACCTGATGATGCTCCTCGATCTGCGAACCGTAGTTGATCGGCATGTCCCAGCCGCCAAAATCGACCATCCTGGCGTTGGCGCGAAGGTGTTCTTCGTATAGTGGAGTACGGTTACCCATAAGCCTGGTTACTCTTGAATCAGGTGAAAAGAAAGAACAGACAAATCAGTTCTGCTGTTCTTCGGCATGATAGGAAGAACGCACCATGGGGCCGGACTTGACCCAGCCAAAGCCCAGCGCCCGGGCCTGCTTGCCATAGTCGTCAAACTCGGCCGGCGACAGATAGCGTTTGACCGGCAGATGATAACGACTGGGGCGCAGGTACTGACCGATGGCGATGCGGCTGACCCCGACTTCGCGCAAATCGCGCAACACCTGCAGCACTTCCTCGCGGCGTTCGCCCAGGCCCAGCATGATGGCGGACTTGGCTTCGACACCCGGTTGCAGGGCGGCCAGGCGCAGCATCTGAAGCGAGCGTTCATAGCTGGAGCCCTTGCGCACCTGTTTATACAGTGACGGCACCGTCTCCACGTTATGTCCCCAGACCATCTGCAGTTCACTGGTCGGATGCACCGCCTCGCGCAGCGCGGCGTTCATGATCTCGATAGACTGTTCCTGACAGCGATGAAAATCGGGGGTCAGCAGTTCAACGCCGATCGTCGGCTTGTCACGGCGCAGCGCCCTGACGGTTTGTGCATAGATGGTGGCACCGCCGTCGGCCATGTCGTCGCGATTGACCGAGGTCAGAACCACGTACTCGAGGCCCATGTCACGCACCGCCGCGGCAATGCGCTCCGGCTCCTGATCGTCGAACCAGCCGGGCCGGCCGGTCTTGACCGCGCAAAAGCCGCAGGCGCGGGTACAGGTATCGCCCAGCAGCATGAAGGTGGCCGTGCCCTGGCTCCAGCACTCACCGCGGTTGGGGCAACGGGCTTCCTCGCACACGGTGTGCAGGGTATTGCTGTGCACGCTGCGCGCGGTGTGGGAATAATTGACGTGATCACCGAGCGGCTGGCGAATCCACTGCGGCATACGCCCGGCATTGGGCTCGTGGGAGAAATCGAAAACTGGAATGACTTTATTGCTCATGGTGCCCGGTCAACCTTTAACTGGTGAAAATAAAAAAGGGCGAAACATAAGCAGTGAGCTGCTTTGTTTCGCCCCTCTGTCCTTTCACCTGAGAGCTTCAGCCCCTTCGGTGCCCCGCCTGTCGAGGTCTCTCCAGAGTCAGCCTTGTTCCCCGCGGTCCTTTTGCCTGAGCGATTCCGGGCGGTTGCGCCTTCGGCGGCAGGTCAGACCTGCACTCTCCCACAGGGTAGTGGCTTATGCGGTGATCTTAACGGGTTGGGGAAGAGATTCCAAGGCGGATCTGGGGAAATACCGGTGTTATTTATTGGGTCTTTGCAATAGTTGGAATAGTGGAAGTAACGCGGAGGACGCAGAGGCGTTTATGCCCGTTGTTTGGGTGCAAAGACGCAGAGAAAATCTATCTTGTGTTTTTTGTTAAAATTATCAATTGATGAGAAGCAATCCTGTGATTTCCAGAATCAAGATCGACTTGCTTGAGGGGCAGCCCCCTCCGTTCATACCTGCCCGGGCTAATGCTATTAAAATTATTTTGTTCTCTGCGGCTCTGCGCCTCCGCGTCCTCTGCGTTGAATTCCAAGCTTCGAAAAAAGTCCTAGCGCTGTTTGACCGGGCGCATGAGGAACCAGAGCACCGGCAGGGTGCCGATGACCAGCATCAGGGCGGCGGGGGCGGCCAGTTCGAGCATTTCCTCGCTGGCTTCGATCCAGATCCGCACCGGCAGAGTGTCGAAGCCGGTGGGCCGCAGGATCAGGGTGGCGGGCAACTCCTTGAGGGTGTCGATGAACACCAGCACCCAGGCGCTGATCATGCCGCCGCGGATCATCGGCAGGATGATGCGGCGCAGGTTCTCCCAGGTGCCGGCGCCGAGACTGCGGGCGGCCTCTTCCATCGACGGGGTCAGTTGCTGGGCCGCCGCTTCCTGGGCCTGGATGGCCAGCGGCAGAAAGCGGATCAGCATGGCGATCACCAGTACCGCCAGACTACCGTAGAGAATATCCACCTGGCTCAGGACAAAGGCCAGAATCCCCAGCGCGATCACCGGCCCGGGCAGCACAAAGCCGACGCTGGAGATGTGCAGATAGGCCTGGCTCAGCATACTGCGTTCCCGCGCGTGGTAGAGCGCGACCGGCAGCGCCACGACCACGGTCAGGCTCGCGGCCAGGGCACTGACCAGCAGCGAGTTGCCCACATAGCCCCAGAACCGATCGCTGATGAGATCCTGCATCCAGGCCTCCCAGCTCCAGATCAGCATCCACAACAACGGCAACACGAAGGCGAACAGCGCAATCAGGCCGAGCCAGAACCAGATGGCGACAATCTCGAGGCGGCTGGCGCGACGAGCGGTATAGCATTTGGCCTGGGCCGTGCCGTAGTAACGCTGCCGGTTACGAAAGAAGCGCTCCAGGATCAAAAAGGTCAGGCTCAGGGAAACCAGTACCAGCGACAACCCGGCTGCCGCGTTGTAATCAAAACGCCCGGTCATCTGCAGATAAATGCTCAGGGTAAACGTCTGATAACGCAGCATGCTGACCGCGCCGAAGTCGGACAACACATGCAAGATCACCAGCGCCAGACCGGCGGCGATCGCCGGGCGCATCAACGGCAGATTGATGCGCCAGAACACCTGCCCCGGCGTGGCGCCCTGAATGCGGGCTGCCTCTTCCAGGTTCTGCTGGGAGCGGGACAGGGAGTCCTGCACCAGTAAAAACACATAGGAAAAGCCGGCCAGGGTCAGAATAAAGCTGACGCCCACCACGTTGAAGAGATCCGGTATTGCCACGGCCTCGCCAAACAGCCATTGCCAGGCCCGGCCGATCCAGCCGTTATCATCGAACAGCGTGGTATAGATGTGCGCAAACACATAGGTGGGCACGGTCAGCGGCAGGACCATCAACCAGATGGCAATGCGGCGACCGGGGAACTCACGCCGGGTAATCCACCAGGCGGCGGACACACCCAGCACCATGCTGCCGATCCCCACCAGCACCGACAGAGACAGGGTATTCCATAGCAACCCCGGCAGGCGCTTGCTCCACAATCCCGCCCAGCCGTCGGCATCGAGTTGCAGGCTGCTGTGGATGACAAACACCAGCGGAATCGCCGCCAGCAACACCACCAGTAACGACAGGGCGCCGCGGAGCGTCAGGCGAATGTTAATCAACGGCAGCGTTACGGTTTGTGTGGCACTCAAATCGGCGATCGTCAAACATGCAGCGGGTTAAACAAATTAACCGCCCGGTCTCCCGGGCGGTCGGACAAAATCATCTGTCGCGGTAACGGCGGACCGTTACCGCAAGGATAACCGGATTACGGCATGCCGACTTCTTCGATCAGATCCAGCGTGTCATTGCGCATTTCACCCAGGCGCGCCATCGGCACATCGGCCACCTTGTAGGAATCCAGCGGCGGCACTTCCTCGGCGGCCGGCACCCCCGGGCGCGTCGGATATTCGCGATTGACCTCGGCGAACATCTTCTGGCCCTTTTCAGAGGCGGCAAAGGCCAGGAATTTTTCCGCTTCCTCGGCTTTCTGGCTGTGGCGGCTTATGGCAATACCGGCCACATTCCAGGCCACGCCCATGCCGTCTTCATCCTGATCCGGAACAATCACCTTCAGGGGCGCGTCGGGATTCTGATCCAGGTGCCGGTAGATGTAGTAGTGGTTGACCAGTCCGATCGCTTTTTTACCGGCCGCCACGGCATTGACGATCTTGCTGTGCTTGTTGAACACGCTGCCGTCAACGTTCTCTTTCATCCCCTGCAGCCAGTCGCGGGTAGCCTCTTCGCCCGCGGCCTGCATGTAGACCGTCACCCCGGCGATATAACTTTCGTTGCCGCTGTGGGTGATGCCCAGCTTGCCCTTGAGGCGCGGATCGGCCAGGTCAAAGACCGATTTGACGAAGTCGGTATCCGACTGTTCGCTGTTGGCCACCAGCAACCGGGCGCGGGCCGACAGTCCCAGCCAGGTGTTGTCCGACGCGCGGAAATTGGCCGGAATCACATCGGCGATCGCTTCAGGCACCGGGCGAAACAGCTTCATCTCGCTGCCCTTTTGCAAATTACCGGCGTCATTACTGATATAGAGATCCGCATCAGTCCGCTTGCCCTCGAGTTTGAGCTTGTTCAGCAATGCCGTGGAGCCGCCGGCGTGCAGCAGGACCTCGATACCGGTCTCTTTTTCAAAAGCCTCGACCACCGGTTTGACGAACTTGTCCGAACGACCGGAATAGATCACCAGCGGATCCGCCGCGGCAGCCTGCAGGGCAAATAACCCTGATAAAACAAAGAGTATAAGACGTGATTGCATAATCTCCCACCTACCATATATTATAGAATGCTCGTTTGATGAATGATAATTATTATCATTACCAAACGCAACAGGCAATGACGCTATTCCTGACGAACCGCCATCTAACACAATCGCCGCCGGGCCCCGGCCAGACGGTTTTCGATGGATCCGCGGCGGTGATTTCCCGCCCCTGCCGGCCACCCAAAAAGCAGGGGCCCGGTCCCACAGGCAAGGCCCTTTGCGATAGCGGGTCTGCCGGAATGGTATTTTCAAGTCGCGGCGCCAGCTACTCGCCCAGACGACGCACCAGCGTGGCGAAGGTCAACCCCTGCACCACCACGGAAAAAACCACCACCGCAGCCGTAATCACCACCAGCGTATCGCGTTCCATGCCCGCCGGCAGGGACAACACCAGGGCAATACTGACGCCCCCACGCAGCCCGCCCCAGCTCATCAACTGGATCGTGCCCGGACTGAACGAGCGAAAATAACGCATGATGGCGATCGGCAACCCCACCCCGAGCAAACGCGCCAGCAGGACAATGGGCAAAATCGCCAGCGCCGCCAGCAGATATTCGCCGCGAAAACCGGCCAGCATTATTTCCAGGATTAGAAGAACTAGCAGCACGGCGTTTACCAGAGCACCGATCAGTTCCCAGAAATCGTGCAAATGCCGGCGTGATTTCTCACTCATTGCCAGCAGCTGACCGTGATTGCCCAGGACCAGTCCGGCGATCAGCAATGCCAGCGGCCCGGACAGGCGCCAATGACTGGCCACCACCAGTCCGCCGGCAACCAGCGACAGCATAATCAACACCTCGATCTGATAGTGATCGATCCGCCGTAATAGCTGATACGCCAGCAGCCCGATGACCAGACCAAACAACAGACTGCCGCCAACCTGCTGCAATAAAAGCTCCCCGGGCGAGGCCGACGCCGGTACGGACACCGTCGCCAACAGCACCACAAACACGGCAATGGCCAGGCCACCGCCCAGTACCGACTCGCCGGCCATGCGGGTTTGCAAGGTTGGGGGCACACCGGCACGGGCCAGCAAGCCGCGCACCACAATCGGATCCGTCGGCGCGATCAACGCGCCAAACAACAAACCGTAAAGCCAGGGCAGGGTTACACCCAGGCCGGCCAGGATGACCCAACCGAGTGTGCCCACCAGCAACACCGAGACCGTCACGCCAAACAGAACCAGAGACAGCACCAACCACTTCTGCTGTGCCAGATCGGCCAGATTCAGTCGCAACGCGCCGGCAAACAACAGCAACCCGAGCAATGCGGAGAGCAGCGTGTCGTGAAACTCACGCTGCCGTAACCAGCCTTGTACCTGAACCGCCAGCCCGCCGCGTTCGAAGCCCAGCATCAACGCCAGAAACAGCGCCGCCACCAACGCCACCAGTAACATGCCCAGCGTGGTCGGCAAGTGCAAATAACGCTGATTCAGATAACCGAACCCCGCCATCAGCACCAGCAACACCGCGGCAATATCAAGGAGATCCATATGCGACCAC
>JBKGZJ010000106.1:0-7931 GCA_046545635.1 Thiohalophilus sp.
CTTCGTGGTTAAAGCTTTTCAGGACGCCGCTTTGGCCTGTTTCGTTTCGTTGTGATCGGGGTAGTTGAGTTCCAGCACTTCCAGTGCGTCGGCGGCGAGATCGTTCATCTCCAGTTGCCGGTAGGCACGGACCATGATGCCCAGGGCTTCGGGGACCTGTTTGGTCTTCTGGTAATTCTCCACGATGTGTTTGGCGCGGTTGACGGCGGCGATCAGGGCCCCGCGTTTGTAATAGTAGTTGGCGACGTGTATTTCATGTTTGGCCAGGGCATTGCGCAGGGCGTACATGCGCCCGATGGCGTCCTCGGCGTAGCGGCTGTCGGGAAACTTTTCCACCAGTTCGGAAAAATAGCGAAACGCCTTGCGTGACGGCTCCGGATCCCGTTCGGTCATATCCTGATTGAACCAGCGATTGATGAGAGAAGGCTCCAGACGGAAGCTGGCCAGGCCGCGCATATAATAAGCATAATCGACATGCGGATGGTTCGGGTGCAGTTTGATAAACCGATCGGCCGAGAGGATTGCCGTTTCTGACTCATCGTATTTGTAATAGGCGTAGATAATCTCCAGCTGGGCCCGTTCGGCATAGGGGCCGTAGGGAAAGCGTGATTCCAGCCGTTCATAAAGATTGATAGCCTCTTCATAATTGGTGTTATCCAGCGCCTCGCGGGCGTCTTCGTAGAGCTCCTCCACCGACATGTCCTCGCTGGGGTCATTCGGGGACGATCCGCAGCCGGTTAACCACAGCAGCGGCAGGATTAAAAGCAGGTATCGGACAGGCATGATGATTCCGGATAAGGTGGCAGTGGATTTGTAGTACGATCAGATTCAATCGATGATTATACCCTGAAACAGGTTAATGACGACACAACGGACAGAATATCTCAGCGGCGAGGTGCCCGACAGCCTGGCCGGCCAGCGACTGGATCAGGCCCTGGCGCAACTGTTTTCCCAGTATTCCCGCTCCCGTCTGCAGCAGTGGCTCAAGCAGGGCTGCGTGCGGGTGGATGGCCGCCAGCTGCGGGGCCGGGACAAGGTGGTTGGCGGCGAGCAGGTCGAGATCGAGGCGCTGCACGAGGCGCAGGGCGAGTGGCAGGCCGAGCCGATCGCGCTGGATATCGTGTTCGAGGACGAGGCCCTGATCGTGCTCAACAAGCCGGCCGGACTGGTGGTCCACCCGGCGGCCGGCAATCCCGAGGGGACCATGCTCAACGCCCTGCTGCATCACGATCCGGACCTGGCCAGGGTGCCGCGCGCTGGCATCGTGCATCGCCTCGACAAGCAGACCAGCGGCCTGCTGGTGGTGGCCCGCACGCTGGCGGCCCAGAAACAGCTGGTGGAACAGCTTCAGGCGCGGCGTTTTTTGCGCGAGTATCAGGCCGTGGTTAACGGCGTGCTGACCGGCGGCGGCAAGGTGGACGCGCCCATCGCCCGCCATCCCACCCAGCGCAAACGCATGGCGGTGGTGCAAAACGGCAAGCCGGCGATCACCCATTACCGGGTCGAACAGCGCTTTCGTGCCCATACCTGGCTGCGGGTGACGCTGGAGACCGGGCGCACCCACCAGATCCGGGTGCATATGGCGCACATTCATCATCCGCTGGTGGGCGACCCGACCTACGGCGGCCGCCTGCGCCTGCCCAAAGGGGCGAGCGCGGCGCTGATCGAAACCCTGCGCGGTTTCAGGCGCCAGGCCCTGCATGCCAGCAAGCTCGGGCTGCAGCATCCGCTCAGCGGCGAGATGCTGCAGTGGGAACAGCCGTTGCCGGCGGATATGGCGCAGCTGATCGACCTGCTGCAACAGGACCTGACCGGGGTGGAGAGTCAATGAACCGCGAGCGGTTCATTATTGCGGACTGGGCGGCCCCCGCGACGGTCGTGGCCGGGACCAGTTGTCGCCAGGGCGGGGTGAGCGAACCGCCCTATGATTCGCTGAATCCGGCATCCCACGTGGGCGATGCCCCGCAGGCGGTGGCCGCCAACCGGGCCCGGCTGGGCTTGCCGGCCGAGCCGGGCTGGTTGCAACAGGTCCACGGCACGCAGGTGGCCGTGCTGGAGGCTAACGGGCGGATCGGTCTGCAGGCCGATGCCGCCTACAGTCGCACGCCGGGGGTGATCTGCGCGGTGCTCACCGCCGATTGTCTGCCGGTACTGCTCTGTGACCGCGGTGGTCAGGAAGTTGCCGCAGTCCACGCCGGCTGGCGCGGCCTGAGCGACGGGATCATCGAGGCGGCGCTGGATCGGTTCCGGGCCCCGGCCGATCAGATCCTGGCCTGGCTCGGTCCGGCCATCGGGCCCGATGTTTATGAAATCGGCGAAGAGGTGCGTGGCGCCTTTGTCGAGTCCGATTCCGACAACGAGACAGCATTCACGCCGACCCGCCCCGGTTACTGGCTGATGGATATCTACGCGCTGGCCCGTCTGCGTCTGCAACGCCGGGGTGTCGAACAGATCAGCGGCGGCGGGTACTGCACCTTTACCGAGGCCGAACGGTTCTATTCCTATCGTCGTGATGGCGTGACCGGGCGGATGGCCAGTGTCATCTGGCTGGCGCCAGATGACAGGGGCTAGCTGCTAGTGACCAGGTGCTAGTGACTCTTCTGGAAGGTATTGTGCCAATGATTTTCCCCGCTAACGAGGCGGGAGCGGTGCATGAGACGGGCCTTATCTCCCCGGGCGCTAGTAGCACAGAGCCTGGAATTTTAGCATCTAGTACCTAGCCCCTGGTAACTAGCACCTAGTATGATGGCAAAGTTTTTTGTCGATCTGGAAGCCTGATGTCGTTATTTATCTGGATTTTGCTGTTCAGTCTGCTTGGCGGGGTGCTGAGTGTGCTGGCCGCCGCGCTGTTTTTGCTGATTCCCGGCTTCACCCGGGATCGGTTGCTGCCCCATTTTGTCAGCTTCGCCATCGGCGCCCTGCTGGGCGCGGCCTTTCTGGCCCTGTTGCCGCACAGTCTGGCGGGCACGGATGACTTTCATCTGCTGGGGATGACCGTGTTGCTCGGGGTGCTGGGGTTTTTCCTGCTCGAGAAGATGGTGCTGTGGCGCCATTGCCATCACGAGGTGTGCGAGGCGCACACGCCGCAACCGCATGCGCATGACAACAACAATGCGGCAGGCACGCTGATCCTGATCGGCGACGGGGTGCATAATTTCGTGGACGGGGTGCTGATCGCCGCCGCCTTCATGACCGACATTCACCTGGGGATCGTCACCGCGCTGGCGGTGGCCGCGCATGAGATCCCGCAGGAAGTCGGTGACTTCGCCGTGCTGCTGCAAAGCGGTTTCAGCAAGCGCAAGGCGTTTTTGTATAACGTGCTGGCCAGCCTGACCACGCTGATCGGGGCCGGCCTGGCCTATTACAGCCTGGCCGGGATACAGCAGGCCCTGCCCTATGTGCTGGCGATCGCTGCCTCCAGCTTTATCTATATCGCCGTGGCCGATCTGATTCCGGGGCTGCACAAGCGCGTCGAGTTCAGTCAAACCGTTCAGCAGATCGTGCTGATTTTGCTGGGGGTCGGGGTCATTTATCTGGCGCACTCAACCCTGCATTAGCGCGTTGTTCAACGCAGCAACAATACCGGGACGGTGGCGTTACGGACGACATTGGTGGTGGTGCTGCCGACCAGAAAACGGCGAACCACCGAGTGCCCCCAGGCGCCCATGATCAACATGTCGATGTCGTTGGCCGCGCGGTAATCGCATAACACCCGCTCGACCTCCCCGCTGATGATCGTGGCCGGGGCATCGAAACCGGCCTGCTCGAGGGTGCTTCGCGCCCGGTCCAGTTGTTCGCGATGGGCATCGCTGTCATTGCCGACCATCACCAGGTGGCAGGGAATGCCTTTAAACAGCGGGCTGCGGGCGATCATCTCCACGCCCTTGCGGGTGGTGTCGCTGCCATCGAAAGCCAGCATGACCTTGCCTGGCGCCTTGAAGGTGTCGGTGGTGACCAGGATCGGGCAGTGCAGGCTGCGCACCACGCTTTCCACGCGGCTGCCGACGTGGGGTTTGAGTTTCTCGTCGTGCTTGCCCAGCACCAGCAGGCGGGTGTCCTGTTCAATCGCCAGCAGCGAATCCAGCAGGTTGCCGTGGCGTTGATGGGTGATGGGTTCGGCGACGCCGTCGTCCATGGCGCGTTGTTTGGCTGTCTCCAGCATGATGCGGCCCTGTTCCATGGCCAGCTTGCCGCGCTTTTCATCCAGCTCCGCCAGTTCCTGCAACAGCGCTTCGCGGCTGCCCAGGCCGATGTTACCGCTCAGGTCGGTTTGTGCCGGGTATTCCGATTTGTCCAGCACGTGCAGCAGCACCAGGGTGCTGTCCAGGCGCTGGCTGGCCCAGGCCCCGAAATCACTGACCGCGGTGGAGACATCGGTGCCGTCGATACAGGCGACTACGTTTTTCATCAATCAGCTCCCTGTCAGTGGGCCATCAGTTTATCGACGGCGTCGGGTTTGTCATGGACCGCGAAGCGATCCACGATGGTGGCGCTGGCCTCGTTGAGGCCGATCACTTCCACCTCGGTACCCTCGCGGCGGAACTTGAGCACCACCTTGTCCAGCGCCGCCACGGCGGTGATGTCCCAGAAGTGGGCCTGGCAGAGATCGATCACCACCTTGTCAACGGCCTCCTTGAAGTCGAAAAACTCGACGAACTTGTCCGCCGAGGCAAAGAACACCTGACCCACCACCCGGTAGGTGCGGGTCAGGCCGTCATCGCTGGCCTCCGAGACCACGTATTTGTACTGGCCCACCTTGTTGGCGAAAAACAGCGCGCCCAGCAGCACGCCGACGAACACACCATACGCCAGATTATGGGTGGCGACGACCACCACCACGGTGGCGACCATGACGATGTTGCTGCTCACCGGGTGTTCCTTCAGATTGCGGATCGAGTCCCAGCTGAAGGTACCGATGGAGACCATGATCATCACCGCCACCAGCGCGGCCATGGGGATCTGCGCGACCCATTTGTCCAGAAACACGACCATCAGTAACAGGAACACGCCGGCCGCCAGGGTAGAGAGCCGGGTGCGGCCGCCGGACTTCACATTGATCACCGATTGGCCGATCATCGCGCAACCGGCCATGCCGCCCAGAAGGCCCGAGCCGATGTTGGCGATGCCCTGGCCCTTGCACTCGCGGTTCTTGTCGCTGGGGGTGTCGGTCAGATCGTCGACGATGGTGGCGGTCATCAGCGACTCCAGCAGACCGACCACGGCCAGCGAGACCGAGTAGGGCAGGATGATCCACAGGGTCTCCAGATTCAGCGGCACGTCGGGCCACAGGAACACCGGCAACGTGTCGGGCAGCTCGCCCATGCTGCCGACGTTGCGAATGTCCAGATCCAGCCAGATAGCCAGCGCGGTCAGCACCACGATGGTCACCAGCGGCGAGGGGATGGATCTGGTGAGATAGGGAAACAGGTAGATGATCGCCAGCCCGCCGGCGGTCATGGCATACACATGCCAGGTGACCCCCTCGGTGGCCGGGTTCAGCTCCGGCAGCTGGGCCAGAAAAATCAGAATCGCCAGCGCATTGACGAAGCCGGTGACCACCGAGCGCGAGACAAAGCGCATCAGCGAGCCCAGCCTGAGATAGCCGGCGCCGATCTGCAGCACGCCGGTCAGCAGGGTGGCGGCCAGCAGGTATTCCAGGCCGTGTTGACTGACCAGGGTGACCATCAGCAGCGCCATGGCGCCGGTGGCGGCGGAGATCATGCCCGGGCGGCCGCCGGTGAAGGCGATCACCACCGCGATACAGAACGAGGCATACAGGCCGACCTTGGGATCGACCCCGGCGATGATGGAAAAGGCGATGGCCTCGGGGATCAGCGCCAGCGCCACCACGATGCCGGCGAGCAGATCGCCGCGCGGGTTGCTGAGCCAGTTGGTTTTCAGGGTCTGGTACATATTGTCGGTATTCCGGTTCGCAATTGTCGTGCGCCACGCGCAGCACAGGGCCGGCGCAATACCGCCGTCAGCGGCGGCAACGACTTGATCAGTCGGGAGAATGAAAGCATTGGCGGGCACCGCCGGTGCGCCAGACCGGACAGAAAGTCGGTCGTCGCGTGAAGGGGTGCGGGGGCAAACGCGGCGCGCACTATAGCACAAAGCGCGGGGCGAGGCACGGCGGGTGTGCTGTCGACCGATCAAAGCGTATCATGCATGCCATGAGTCTGACGGAGACCGAACTCGAACACCTGCGCGCCGCCCTGCTGGCACAGCGGGCCGCGCTGGATGAAACCCGCGAGGCCAATGCCGAGGCCAGTTCGACCGTGGAGCTGGATCAGACCCGCGTGGGCCGCCTGTCGCGCATGGACGCCCTGCAGGGACAGGCCATGTCCCGCGCCGCCGGCCAGCGGCGCCAGCAGATGCTGCAACGCATTGAATCGGCCCTGCGGCGGCTGGACGCGGGCGACTACGGCGACTGTCTGCGCTGCGAGGAACCCATCGCCCCCGCCCGCCTGCAGGCCGATCCCGCCGCCACTCTCTGCATCCGCTGTGCCAGCGCCAGCGAATAATGATTCGCGCAAGGCGGTAATAAAACGCAGAGGACGTTTATGCCCGTTGTCCGGGTGCAGAGTCGCAGAGGCGCTGAGAAGTGAAATCGACAAAATATATTCGCCGCCTGCCGTCTCGTATCCAGTCAGAACGACGCTGTAGAAAATCTCTGCACCCAAACAACGGGCATAAACGTCCTCCGCGTTTATTCGCTGGCTAACATCAAGTATTCCGAATACCCGATCACTTTGTTCAAGAGATTGCTTCGCTTTGCTCGCAATGACTGAAAATAATAGTGTCATTGCGAAGAACAACGTGACGAAGCAATCTCTCTGGACGGGTATTCGGAACACTTAATTTACCGGGACGGACAGCAACCTTGTGCCTGATTCCGGTCAATCGTTGGAGCTGTTTTGCCGCCAAGCCTTGAATCCCCCACAACCGACCCTATTTTTGCTGGAGTATTTGAAATTTTATCCGTACAGGGGAAAGACTCATGCGAATGGACAAACTGACCAGCAAATTCCAGATGGCGATCGCCGATGCCCAGAGCCTGGCGGTCGGCCGCGATCATCAGATGATCGAGCCGGTCCACCTGATGAGCGCGATGCTGGATCAGGAAGGCGGCAGCGTCTCGCACCTGCTGACCCAGGCCGGGGTGAATGTGAATCTGCTGCGCTCCCAGCTGGGGGAAGCGCTGGATCATCTGCCGCAGATCGAGGATGCCAGCGGCGAGGTGCACATTTCCAATGAACTCTCCCGCCTGCTGAATCTGACCGACAAGCTGGCGCAGAAGCGTCAGGACAAGTACATCTCCAGCGAACTGTTCGTGCTCGCAGCGGTGGACGACAAGAGCAACCTGGGTGAACTGCTGCGCAAGGCCGGCGCCGACAAGGGGGCGCTTGAAAAAGCCATCGAGAATGTCCGTGGCGGGCAGCAGGTCGACGATCCCAATGCCGAGGATCAGCGCCAGGCGCTGGAAAAATACACCATCGATCTGACCGAGCGGGCCGAACAGGGCAAGCTCGATCCGGTCATCGGCCGTGACGATGAAATCCGCCGTGCCGTGCAGGTCCTGCAGCGCCGTACCAAGAACAACCCGGTACTGATCGGTGAACCCGGCGTGGGCAAGACCGCCATCGTCGAGGGACTGGCGCAACGGATTATCAACGGCGAAGTCCCCGATGGCCTGAAGAACAAACGCGTGCTCTCGCTGGACATGGGCTCGCTGCTGGCCGGCGCCAAGTTCCGTGGCGAGTTCGAGGAGCGGCTCAAGGCCGTGCTCAACGATCTCTCCAAACAGGAAGGCCAGATCATTCTGTTTATCGATGAGATACACACCATGGTCGGCGCCGGCAAGGCCGAAGGCTCCATGGATGCCGGCAACATGCTCAAGCCGGCGCTGGCGCGCGGCGAGCTGCACTGCA
>JBKGZJ010000107.1:0-7686 GCA_046545635.1 Thiohalophilus sp.
GAAGCCGGGAGCGACCAGGGGACCGATCTCGGTCGTCATCTGGACCACCACACCCTGGACCCTGCCGGCCAACCAGGCGGTGGCGGTCAATCCCGAACTCGATTACGCCGTGGTCCAGTGCAACGGGGTGGGCGATCACGTGCCCGAGCGGCTGATCGTGGCCGACGCCATGCTGGGCGATATCATGGCGCGCTGGGAAGTGGAGGAGTACCGGGTGGTGGCCTATTGCAAGGGCGCCGATCTCGAGGGCCTCAAATTACAACATCCCTTCTACGATCGGGAAGTGCCGATCATCTGCGGCGAGCACGTCAGTCTCGAGGCGGGGACCGGCGCCGTGCATACCGCGCCCGGCCACGGTCAGGACGACTATGTGGTCGGTCAGCGTTATCACCTCAAGGTGGACAATCCGGTGGGCGGCGATGGCAAGTTCCTCGAGGGGACCCCGCTGTTCGAAGGCCAGCATGTGTTCAAGGCCAACGACAGTGTGATCGACGCGCTCAGGGCGCATAACAAACTGGTTCACGAGGAAGCGCTGCGTCACAGCTATCCGCATTGCTGGCGGCACAAGAGCCCGATCATCTTTCGCGCCACGCCGCAGTGGTTTGTATCTATGGAACAGGCAGACTTACGCAAAAACGCGCTGGATGCCATTGGCAAAACCCGCTGGATGCCGCAATGGGGCGAGGCACGCATCATCGGTATGGTGGAGAACCGGCCCGACTGGTGTATCTCCCGCCAGCGCACCTGGGGCGTGCCCATCACGCTGTTCGTGCATAAACAGAGCGGCAAGCTGCATCCCGGAACCGGTGAATTGATCGAGCAGGTGGCACAACAGATCGAACAGCGAGGCATCGATGCCTGGTTCGAGCTGGATATCAACGACCTGCTCGGTGATGAGGCCGATGATTACGAACCGGTGCGCGATACGCTCGACGTCTGGTTCGACTCGGGCGTGACCCATTTTGCCGTGTTGGGTCAGCGTCTTGGCTTGAACGAGTATCCCGCCGCCGATCTCTATCTGGAAGGCTCCGATCAGCATCGCGGCTGGTTCCAGTCCTCGCTGCTGACCGCCGTGGCCATGCAGGGCAGTGCGCCTTACAAGGCGGTACTGACCCACGGCTTCACGGTCGATGCCAAAGGCCAGAAGATGTCCAAGTCGAAAGGCAATGTGGTGGCGCCGCAGAAGGTAATCAACAACCTGGGCGCGGACATCCTGCGCCTGTGGGTGGCGGCCACCGATTACAGCGGCGAGATGCGCGTCTCCGACGAGATTCTCAAGCGCACCGCCGATGCCTACCGGCGCATGCGCAATACCGCCCGCTATCTGCTCGCCAACCTGGGGGACTTTGACCCGGCACAACACGCTGTCGCGCCGGAACAGATGCTCAGCCTGGACAAATGGGCGGTGGAGCGCACCCGCGAAATCCAGAACAAGATCAGCGAAGCGTATGACAACTACGAGTTCCATACGCTCTATCAGCTGATGCACAACTTCTGCGCGGTGGATCTGAGCAGCTTCTATCTGGATGTGATCAAGGATCGCCAGTACACCATGCCCAAAGAGAGCGTGGCCCGGCGATCGGCGCAGAGTGCGGCGTTTTATATTGCCGAGGCGATGGTGCGCTGGATGGCGCCGGTATTGAGTTTTACCGCCGAGGATATCTGGGAAAACATCCCCGGCGAGCGCAGCGCCTCGGTGTTGCAAAATACCTGGTACGAACTGCCGCGCATGTTTGCCGACGCGCAAATGGCCGCCGATGAACTGGCCTACTGGCAACGCCTCATGCAGGTACGTGACGCGGTGAACAAGGAACTGGAAAACCTGCGCGTGGCCGGTGGCATCGGTGCCAATCTGGATGCCGAGGTCGGCATTTACGCCGGACGGGAAATTCACGATGCCCTGGCGCAGCTGGAAGACGAATTGCGGTTTGTGCTGATTACCTCGGACGCCCGTCTCTACCTGGCCGGTGATCCGCCCCCCGAAGCCCAGCATTACACCCTGGCAGGTAACGATGAGATCTGGGTCTCGGTTTCGGCTTCCGCGCACCCCAAGTGCGTGCGTTGCTGGCACCACCGTGAAGATGTCGGCAGCCACAGCGAACATCCCGAACTGTGCGGGCGGTGTGTGGAGAATGTGGACGGGCAAGGCGAGCAGCGGTTGCACGCGTAAGAACAGGGACGAGTTACGAGGTACGAGTAACGAGGTCAAAAATGATATATCGAGGCGTAGGTCAGGTTGCGCAGCGCGCTACCTGACATTCTGGTTGTCCGAAGTTCGACGTGGATACGCCGCGCTTTCGAGTCACGTAGGCTGCGCCAACGTGACCTACAGGATTGTATCGTGAATGTTGACGGGCAGGCGAGAAGTGGTTGCACCTATAAAATCAGTTTCTAGCTGCTAGCGACTAGAAACTGCATAGAGGATTTTACATGTTGAGATGGTTGTGGCTTTCCGGGGCGGTGATATTGCTCGATCAGTTGAGCAAGTGGATTGCCAGTGCCTATCTGTCGCTGCATGAGCCGGTCGAGTTGTTGCCGATGTTTAATCTGACCCTGATGCATAACAGCGGTGCGGCGTTCAGCTTTCTCAGCGATGCGGGGGGCTGGCAGCGCTGGTTTTTCACGCTGGTTTCGATTGTGATCAGTGTGGTGATCTTTATGTGGATCAAACGCCTCAAACATGAGCATCTGCAGGCGGTTTCGCTGGCGTTGATTCTGGGCGGGGCGCTGGGCAATCTGATCGATCGCCTGGTGCACGGCTACGTCATCGATTTTCTCGATGTCTATTATCGCGGCACCGGTTGTCTGCCCATGTTTTTTTCCTGGAATCGCGGCGGCCAGGCCGAATGCCACTGGCCGGCCTTTAATGTGGCCGATGCGGCGATTACCCTCGGGGTAGTGCTGATTCTGATCGATACGCTGCGCCAGTACCGGGCCGACCGCAAGCTGGCGGCAAAATACAAAGACTGATTATACGGACAAAATATTATGGCGGACATCGAAGCATTGACCATCGGGCCGGGATCACAGGTGACCATGCACTTTACTCTGAGCCTCACCGATGGCACGGTGGCAGACAGCACCGAGGAGGGGGAGCCGATGACCTTCACCATGGGTGATGGTACCCTGATCGAGGGACTGGAGATGGTACTGTACGGTCTGAAGGTGGGCGACAAGCAGTGTCTGGAGATCGGCCCGCGCGACACCTTCGGGTTTCCCGACGAGGAGAACATCCATACCCTGCCGCGCAGTGAGTTTGCCGCCGAACTGCCGCTGGAGGAGGGGATCATTCTCGGTTTCAGCACACCGTCGGGAGAAGAAGTGCCGGGTACCATTCATGAAGTCCGCGACGAGGAAGTGGTGGTCGATTTCAATCATCCCCTTGCCGGGCGGCCGGTGGTCTTCGAGGTGGAAATTCTGGCTATTGAACCGGGTGAATTCACCCAGGACAGTGACGCATGAAACTCATACTTGCCAATCCGCGCGGTTTCTGCGCCGGCGTGGATCGCGCCATCGACATCGTCGAGCGGGCGCTGGAGCTGTTCGGTGCGCCCATCTATGTACGCCATGAAGTGGTGCATAATCGCTTCGTGGTCGACAGCCTGCGGGACAAGGGCGCGGTCTTTGTCGAAGAGCTGGACGAGGTCCCCGATGACGCCACGGTGATCTTCAGCGCCCACGGTGTCTCCCAGGCGGTGCGGCACGAGGCCGAACGCCGCGGCCTGAGTGTTTTCGACGCCACCTGCCCGCTGGTGACCAAGGTCCACCAGGAGGTCAAACGCTACAGCCGTAACGGCCAGGAGTGCATCCTGATCGGTCATGCCGGCCACCCGGAGGTAGAAGGCACCATGGGCCAGTTCGATACCCGTCAGGGTGGCCAGATGTATCTGGTTGAGAGCGTGGCGGATGTCGCCGCGCTGCAGGTCAATGATCCCGAACACCTGGCCTTCGTCACCCAGACCACCCTGTCGATGGACGATACCGCCGCGATCATCGATGCCCTGCGCGACCGTTTTCCCGCCATCCAGGGACCGCGCAAGGACGACATCTGCTACGCCACCCAGAACCGCCAGGACGCGGTCAAATCCCTCGCCGATCGGGTGGATCTGCTGCTGGTGGTCGGCTCGCCCAACAGCTCCAACTCCACCCGCCTCAAGGAAGTCGCCGAACGCCGCGGCACCACCGCCTACCTGATTAACGATGAAAGCCGAATCGAGCCGGAATGGCTGAACGGTGTCTCCGCCATTGGCCTCACCGCCGGTGCCTCCGCCCCGGAAGTGCTGGTCGAACGGGTGATCGAGAAACTGCGTCAATGGGGCGTGGAAGCGATCGAGCGGGGCGAGGGCCAGTCCGAGAATGTCTTCTTCTCCCTGCCCGCCGAACTCAGGGAAAAAGTTGGCAATAAATAAAGTTGGTAGTCATCAGAAGGCAGCAGGCAGTGAATTTTTAATGATGAATTTTGGGTGTTGAATTCAACATTCAAAATTTAACATTCATCATTAATTCAAGCTGCCAACTGCCAACTTTCTCTTATACCAACTTTCCGTTCTATTTCTGCCAGCAACCGGACGAGGGATTGCCATCACTGTCCCTGGAGGTCCTGCGCCCGGCCTGATCCAGGCTGAAGGTATTGCAGTTCTCATCCTGTTGTTGCGGACCGGTAGCGGTGGCTGTAGCGGTAAACTCGTCCGGGGTGTCGGAATCAAAGTCGAGCGACAGGTTGTAATGGCCCTGTTCGCTCGTTGTTGACATGCCGATGGTGGCCAGATCATTGGCATAGGTGCCTTTATTCGAATACCAGCGTTCCTGTAACTGGGCGGTCCGGCTCAGGGCGCTGACAGCATCGGTGCGGTTACCCTTCTGTTTCATCGCGTTGTAGGCCGGAACGGCAATGGCGGCAAGGACGCCCAGTATCATCAGCGTGATCATGACCTCGATCAGCGTGAACCCCTGTCCTGTTTTTTTAAACTCAAAACACATAATGTTAAATCCACATTGGTTTTATTAAATCTAATCCAGCGGAATCTCACGCCAGGATTTTCGACCTGAATTACCTGTGCCGCCTTTCACCTTCTCGGTATCCACGATCTCACCGGTGGTCAGCTGGACGATCGGTTTGCTGGTGCCATCCTTGGTCCGGTAGAGTGTGATATCCGACGCGATACCGTAACCCAGCTCCATCTTCGGCACTTTTTCAGGGTAACCCGCGTCATTCTCGGAATCGCTGTCCGTGACATTAAAGCCGATATCCTTCCAGTGAGCCGTGCCGGTGGTGTGATAAACGGCCCACATATCACTGAAACCTTCCGCAAGACACGAGGTCTCTGTGGGCGGGTTGTAGCTGTTAAACAGCACCAGCTCCTGCCAGTAGGTGGCGCGGGAGATACCCCGGCTGGCAGGGCTGGTGCCGTCAGAGTAAAAATCGAAATACCAGCCCTGTTTGCCGTTGATTACATTCTCGAGCTCATTGAAAGTCGAAGGTTCATTACCGTCCGAATCTTCGAGAGTAAGTCCGGAGGGTATCTCAACGGAGCCGTCGGTATAGACACTGACCCCGGTGACATCCTGTACGTGGTGACTGCTTGTTGAGTCGCGGGATGCGGTCACATCCACGTCGGGAAGCGTATTGGGATCTGCCGAGTCATGTATCTCCCTGATACCGTACATGGACTGTGTCTCGGTGCTGGCGTTATCGCCCTGGGTATACAGTCGGCCCGTGCTGGCATAGACCCACCATTTATTCAATGGCGAGCCATCGACAGAGCGCAGCTCGGGGCGATGCACGAACGGCTGGCCCGGATTGATCAGGGCGCCTCGATTGCTACTGGACGCCCAGTCGGTGGGGCTGTCAGTGGTCAGCGCGATACGCATCAGTTGCCCGTCGGGTTCGGCCGGGGTTCCCCCGACAATGCCGAAATAAATCGCGTCCGAGAGAAAGTCGTTGGACCAGTCCGCGACGCCCGGATCACCAACAAAACTGTTGGCGATACCGGTATCGATTTTGGTGACCTGGCTGGCGTCGACATCCAGGCGACCGCTGACCATGTCCAGCTTGAATGCATACACTTGGGCATTGTTGGTACTGGTGGCGGAATCAAGATCCGTCGGGCCGTTGCCAAATACCAGGTACCAGTCATTGGGATAGGTATCGGTACCGGCGGCCGTCCAGTCGCCGTTTTCATCCGCCTGACGGCGTACGGCAATCTGCGGGGCGCTGGTGGTAAAGCCAAGATCGGCATCGGTGAATTCCGCCAGTAACTCCGGCGGGTCTTCGGGATTGGTGATATCCAGAATCACATAGGCGGACTGCGCGGTATAATCAACGTCTGTATCGGCATCGTAATTCACATCCAGCTTGCCGCCCCCGAGGCGCATACCGACGACGAGAATGGTACCCCAGCCATTGGGGTGGTCGTCATCATCCGGGAAGATATTGACGTCGAAAGACTGCGGCTTGCCGTCCATATAATAGATGTGCGGGTAGTCGGGTTCGGTCAGCCAGCGCAGGTGCGGCAGCAGGTTTTTGGGTACATACGCCCAGAGTTCCGCGCCCAGCGGGTGGGCATCCTCTTCGGAGGGGCCTGTGCAGCCGGAATCGAGGCAGAACCGGCTGTTGTTGCGATCAAAATAACCCGCGTTAAAGGCATGCAGCATGCCGTCATTGGCGCCGACATAGACGACACTGCGGCGATCGCTGTACTTTTCCCTGAATTGTCGGTACGTGTTGTCGCCAAACCGGGTATCCCACCCGTCATCGGGGTTCGAAACAATCAGCGGAGTTGAATGAACGATGTCGCCCAGGCGCCAGACTTTTTCGCCGGCCCCGTCGTAATCGGCGGTGCGGTTACGATAGCCGCTGATACCTTCCTCGCCGCGAATGAAATTGACAATATTTTTTGCCTCGGCCTCCTCCGTGGCATTGAGATAACCGAAATTGCTGTCGGTAATATTGTCATCGGTAAAGTCCACGACCTCACCGCTGTCGACATCATTGTCGCCGTCATCAAACCAGGTAAATATGTGGCGGCCACCTCCGCTGCTGTTTGCGAAGGAAGTGTCATAGGCACGTTGCTGAATCACTCTGCTATTGCTGATCTCGGCAAGGCGATCGCGGGCGTTCCAGATGGGCTTGAGATCCTCGATTTCCTTTATATCGTCATAGGAGGCGCAGTCGTCACCCTGGTTGCAATAGAATATGCGGGTTCGTTCCACCGACTCATCATACAGAATCTGAATCCACTTGTCGGTACTGTAATCATCCAGGCGGCCGTTGCCGTTGGTGTCTTCACGAAGGTTCCCGTTGTCATCGATGAAAACACTATGTACCAGGCCGGTCCAGGTCAGGGTCTTGTCGTCTATGGTCTGCTCGGGCTGGTACAGCGCCTGGACCACACCACCGGTCATGGTAACGGTGTCGGCAATTACCGCCGCGGCGGAACCCGCGGAGAGGCGTTTTAACAGCGCGTTGAACACCCGGTCCAGTTGTTTTTCCAGCTCATTCGGATTGGTGGCCAGGAAATAATTATCCGGAATGCCGTCGGGGCTCGACTCGCCGGTGCGGTTGTTTTTCTGATCCCATTCAGTGGTCAGATCCGGCTGGTTGTTGCCATTCAGATCGTTAAACCCGCCCCATTTGGCCGCGTACCAGAGCGGATCTTCAAGCAGCCGGGTGCTGGTGTCGCCCGG